>JADZEY010000011.1 GCA_020850315.1 Armatimonadota bacterium
CCCTGTGATGTTCTTCTATCTCCTCCATCGTGACGGGGGCGGCAAGGAAGATTCGGCTTTCGGTCCGCTGCCCGTCCAGTTGGGGAGCAACAAGAACATCGGTGCGGGCCAACGGTTGGTGTGGGTCAAGCCGTGCGCCGTTGCCATTGCGGAGAAGAAAACGCCCTTCGGTTCCGGCGCGCCGCATCCCAATTCGGTCGGGGAAAGCAAAACTGAGCAGAAGGCCGCAAGCATCCACGTTCACCGCTTCATCAGCAATCCCAAGCTGCCGCCGCAACGTTCGCGCAGCTGTCAGAATGGTGGCTTGTGCGTTGCGGCTGATACGCCCAACACCGGGATCCCCCTGCAACGCCTCCACCCGCAACCGAAGATCGGCATCGTGAGGCGTGGCATCGCCGCTTCGCAGCGGATCCCGCTCCGTCAGCAACACCGCCAGCAAGCAGGCGGTTGCGCCCAGCCCAAGCTCCATCCCTTTCAGCACCATCTGGGCCAATCGCGGGTGCAGCGGCAGCCGTGCCATCTGCTTGCCGTGCGGGGTGATGCTGCCGCTATGCAGCGCGCCAAGCGTGGCCAGCAGCTGGCGTGCTTGGGAAAATGCTGCCGCCGGAGGTGGGTCTATCCAACAAAGTTCTGCCGGATTGCGAACGCCCCACTCGGCAAGCTCCAACGCCAGCGGAAGAAGATCGGCGGCAAGAATTTCGGGGAAGGAGTGGGGGATCAGCGCGGCATCATCGGCACGGGTCCACAGCCGGTAGCAGCGGCCTTCGGCAACGCGCCCGGCGCGGCCACGCCGTTGGTCGGCAGCGGCGCGGGTGACGGTGATTGTTTCCAGGCGCGACATCCCGTTGCGGGGTGAGAATCGCGAAACACGCATCAGCCCGCTATCAATCACCGTCCGTACCCCTTCAATCGTGAGGCTGGTTTCGGCAATGGAGGTTGATAGCACCACTTTCCGTTTGCCAGCCGGGGCCGGTTGGATTGCGCAATCCTGCAATTCCTGCGGAAGGTTGCCATGCAGCGGAGCAATCAGCACATTGTTGGGAAGCTCACTCTGGTTCAGCAGATCCTCCACCCGCCGGATTTCGGCCACCCCCGGAAGGAACACCAGCAGATCGCCATCGGGGTGGCGCAAGGCACGCGCAACGGCGGCGGCCACGGTTCGCTCTATCCGTTCCTCGGTTTGTTTCTCCAAGTAGATTGTCTCCACCGGGAAGCTGCGTCCTTCGCTGGTGATGATTGGAGCATCGCCAAGCAGCCGCGCCACCGCCTGGCCGTCCAGCGTGGCGGACATCACAAGGATGCGGAGATCGGGGCGAAAAAGGCTTTGCGATTGGAGCGTTAGTGCCAGCCCCAGATCGGCATGGATGCTCCGCTCGTGAAATTCATCGAAGATCACAACGCCGAACGATTCCAGTGCAGGGTCCGATTGCAGCATCCGCGCCAGCACTCCTTCGGTGACAACCTCAATCCGCGTTGCGTGGCCAATGGCGGTGTCGGCTCGGGTGCGGTAGCCAACGGCCTGGCCAACGCTTTGGCCAAGCATTGCGGCCATCCGGCGCGCGGCGGCGCGGGCAGCAATCCGGCGCGGCTCCAGCATGATGATTTTTCCATCGTGCAACCACTTCTGCTGCAACAATGCCAGCGGCACGCGGGTGGTTTTTCCGGCACCGGGCGGGGCTTGCAGCACCAAGTTGTTGTGGCGATGCAACGCAGCGCAGAGTTCGGGAAGAATTGGTTCGATGGGAAGCAAAGGCATCACACTATCAGAGCTTGAATGGAAGCGGTCAGTGCAAGAAATAACGGAAAGATGGCAAGGTAGAACGTGACAGTTTCTGGCAACGCGCCCATTGCACTCGCGTTCGCTGCCTGCCCTCACCCAAACTGATGTGGCTACTGTTCCCACTTCATTCATCCGGTGGAAGAGGGAGCCAGAGATGAAGAGGCGAGGAGAGCATCGAAGCAAGCCACCGAGCGGGCAATCGTTCACTCTTCAAATTTTGTGTGCGGTGGGTTATTTTAGCAGGCAATCGCAATCAACCAATTCCCCAAACCTCACATTCCCTTCCCAACAACCCTGCGCATTTGTGTGTTTTGTGGTTCAAGCCACGGTTATCATTCCCGCTACGCCGATGCCGCCCGCAATCTTGGCCAACAGCTTGCGACGCGGGGCATTGGCTTGGTGTATGGCGGCGGAAACGTTGGGCTGATGGGGGTGCTGGCCGACGCTGCGCTGGCCGGTGGCGGCGAAGTTATTGGGGTGATCCCGCACGCACTGTTTGCAAAGGAGTTAGGGCACACCGGAATCAGCGACCTTCGGATTGTTCACACAATGCACGAACGGAAATCGCTGATGGCCACGCTTGCCGATGGATTTATCGCGCTCCCGGGCGGATTTGGGACGCTGGATGAGCTTTGCGAAATCGTGACCTGGGCCCAGCTGGGAATCCACCACAAGCCGTGCGCAGTGCTGAACGTTGACGGCTACTTCGATGGATTCCTCCAATTCCTTGATGCCGCCGTTGCACAAGGCTTTTTGCGGGGCGAACATCGCGCACTGCTGATCGTCTCGCCGCAGTTGAACGATCTTCTGGAGCAGATGGCGGACTACCGCTCCCCCATTCATGAGCAATGGCTTACTGAAGATGAGACTTGAGTTGCCAGTTGTCAGTTGTCAGTTGTCAGTTGTCAGTAGCAAGAGGCTCACTCTTCACTTTTCACTCTTCACTTTTCACTTTTCACTTTTCACTTTTCACTCCCATGCCCATATCCCCCTACTTGCAATCGCTTCGCGAACGTGTCGGCAACCAGTTGCTGCTTGTGCCATCGGTCAGCGCGATTATTCTCAACGAGGTTGGGGAGATTTTGCTGGCATTCCATACGGATCGGCAGGTGTGGGGAACGATTGGCGGAGCGATTGACCCGTTTGAAACACCGGAAGCCGCCGTGATCCGTGAGGTTTGGGAAGAGACCGGGCTGACAGTGGAGGTTGAGCGGTTAGTCGGGGTGTTCAGTGGGCCAGAGTTTCTGGTGGAATACCCGAATGGCGACCGCACAGTGTATTTGGCCGTGGCCTATCGCTGCCGCATTATTGCGGGCCAGATTCAGCCTGATGGTGAAGAGATCACCGAGGCGCGTTATTTTTCGGCATCGGAGCTTGCTGGCCTGCCAATGCCGGAACATGTGCGGATGCTTGTGAGCGCGGGGATGAGCGAGCTTGGTCGCTAATTTCAGTTCCAGAACCAACCGAACCAACAAAGCGGTTGGATTGATTCGCCACACTGTTATTTTCGCCCGGGGCTTGCAACTATTGGCTTGCGGCCACCGAACCTGTCCGCCTTGCTGGCAGAGCAGTGGCAACCCAACTATCAACAAAGCACACGAACCCAATTATGCCGCGTTTATCCGTACTTGAGGAACCGCGCATCTTCCCGCCAAAGAAGACCTTGCTGGTCATCTGGGGGGTGACGTTGCTTTTTTCCGTTTTTGGAATTGTTATCACCCCCATTGCTCCGGGGTTTACCGTGGGCCCTCTCTCCTTCTGGATTGGTGTGTTTATCATCTCCATCTGGCAACTAAGCGGTATCCATTGGGTGCAGGTGGATAACGAGGGCGTGCGGTATAAAAACATCTTCCAGCGCGGGCGCCAGCTTCAGTGGGATGATGTGACGGAGTTCCGCGAAGAAGAATTTGCACTTACCCCAAGCCGCATCCGCAACCGCCAACCGTATGTGATCTTGCACCTTTCCAACCGGGGCAAAGAAGGGGTAGTCCGCCCCACCCGCATAAAAATCACAAACGACCAATTGGAGTTCGAAGGGCTTCGCACGATTGTACGTGCGGCCTCTTCCACAGAGCAATAACTCCATACTGCTCACCCTTGCTGGCGTGCGCCAGCCCTTCGATATTTCCACTTTCACTGTTCTCTTGCACCCAGTATTTTGCCCCCATGCCGTTAACCTCCCTACTCTCCGATCCCTTGCTGATCTACACCCGAACCTTGCGGTTTGTGGGGCCGGAGATTGCACGGCGGTACTACCGGATTTTTGGGGATTTGGAGTACGACCTGCTGGCACTTCGGGCGGAGATTGTGGCGGCTGGGCATCTGGTGCGTTTGCTGAGCCAATCGTTTGCTGGGAACCAGCCGATAGCACCAGAAACTGAACGGCATATCCGGCACGCCGCACACCAAGCCGCTGCGCGCGAGTATCAGGAATTGGAGGATCTGCGTGTGGCAATCCGTTCGGCAAAGGAGTTTCGCTACCAGGCCGAACAGGAGCGGGAATGCTACTGCTTGCTGGCCGACATCGCCGAAGCCATTGTGGGGATTGAAGACACCAACCGCCGCCGCCGCCACCAAGAAACGCTTGTCCTTGCCTGCGATGCGTACGGGCGGCTGGATGTGGGGACCTTAACAGAGCTTCATCAGATGGTGCAGCCGCTTCTTTCCGTTGCACGGCGCGAACGATTGGGGGAAGCCGAGGAGAAAGAATGGCACAGGCGGATTACAGAATTGCAGCAACACCCCCCGCTACGCCTTGCACGCTACCTTGCCGATGCAGCCCACATCACTGCACGGATGGATGAGCTAAAACGGCGTATCCAACGCCGCACCGCACTGCTGACGCGGTTAGAACTTGCCAGCGCGTCGCTGCTGCGTCACGGGCGGTTCCGGAATTAATCGGCACACACTATCTACCAACCTTCAACCCAGTCTTAGCCGCATGATGATTCGCAAAGAACGGACAATCCTTGTTGTGGGGGATCGTGTATTGATTCGCTTGGAGAATGAGAACAACCGCACACCGCACGGGCTGTTCCTTCCCCCCGGCGTTGCCGATCGTGAAAAAATTCAGACTGGCCACATCATCAAAGTTGGCCCCGGATACCCAATTCCAAACCCCAACTACAACGATGATGAACCCTGGGCTCCGCAACGGGATCTGCTCCGGTATATGCCGCTGCAAGCCCAAGAAGGTGACTACGCCCTGTTCCTGCGGAACGAAGCGATTGAGGTGGAGTATGAAGAAGAGCGGTATGTGATTGTCCCCCACCCCGCAATCCTGATGCTGGTTCGCCAGGAGCTTCACGAGCAAACGTGAAGCGCGGCAAACCCGGGCTTGCGGAAACCGTTGGGAAGAGTAATTTCTGCCTCTCCAACATCTCCCCTCGGTGGATATTCCAATGGACATTCCAACGCTACGTTGTAGCAGGAGAGAGGGTCTATGCAAACAACTTGGAACGCCATGATGGGGCTGATAGCAATGGCGGCGTTGCCATTGGCCCAACTTCTGGTGGCACAACCGGCATCGCAACGTGGAAGCGTTGTGCGGCAGTGCGGGCGGGAACGATGGGAACAAAAAATCTTGAGCGACTACGACACGGCCATGATACACTTCAACCGTGCCACGCTCACCAGCATTGCCAGCCTTGGCCAGCTGCCAACGGTGGTGGCCGATGAATTTATGCCGCGCCAACCCTACGAGCGGAACCTCTACTCGGTGGATGCTTTGCTGTGCGGTTATCGCCTTGACAACGATGGCAACTTCCGGCTGTGCCTGCGCGATCCCGCAACACACCGGACGATGCCAGCACTGATCCCCGACCCTGACTGCCCAGAAATTGCGGCCACGCCACACGCAGCCAGCTACCGCGCAACCCGCCAGTGGATACGCGCCACCGTTGGCCACCCAGCCGATAGCCTTGCCGCACCGATACTCGTTGCGGTGACGGGGGTTGGGTTGTACGAGGTACTGAACCGCGAACAATGGATGGCCGCAAACCGGTTAGCACTTCATCCAGTAATCGGGCTTCAGCCGCTTGAATCCCCACGGCTGGTGACGCAACCAGCAATCGCAGCCGGGGCGAAGAATCCGAAACGCGGGGGAACAAAGGGAAAAGTAGATCTGGCAGCAACAACAACTGCGCAACAATCGCCCAGCCAGCATCCCACGCAAAGTGTGGCAAAAAAAACCGACCAGAAACAGAAGTATCGCCGCAGTGGCAAGCGGAAGAAAGGGAAAAAATTCCGCCGTCACCGGATCACCGCTTCTCCAAAACGGAGTTCATTGAATGGCCAATAGATCCATTCGATGAAGCAACGCCAACAACAGAACCCCAACTATCCCTATCATCAATGAACCTACCCGATTACATCCGCCGCACCTTCCGGTACGAATGGTGGGCAAACCGCGCAACCGTGGAATCGCTGGGGGACGCAGCCGCCCCCCCCGCAACCATCCCCGAACGTGGGCTTGCGCTGATGGGCCATATCGTTGCCGCGCAACGGCTGTGGCTGGCTCGCATCCAGCAGACCGATCTTCCCATGCCAGTGTGGCCAACGTTCACCCTGGAGCAATGCCGCGCCGAACTCCAGAAATCAGAAGCGTTGTGGGAAGAATTTCTTGCACCCCTTTCTGCCGACCGGTTGGCGCAACCGGTGCTGTACATCAACAGCAAAGGTGAGCAATTCACCAGCAGCGTGGGGGATATTCTCACCCACTTGATTGCCCATGCGGCCTACCACCGCGGGCAAATAAATATCCTGCTCAGGCAAGCCGGACGCGCCCCCGCCTACACCGATTTCATCCAAGCTGCACGAACCGGAGTACTTGATTAACGTGGCAATTCTTACCCAACGTTCCAGCGGAATACTACTCCACCCGACCTCGCTTCCCGGACGATACGGCATTGGCAGTTTTGGCCCGGAATCTATCAACTTTCTTGACTTTCTTTCTGCTGCGGGCCAATCGCTGTGGCAGATGCTTCCGCTTACCCCGCCTGGCTACACCAACTCCCCCTATCAATCGCTTTCGGCGTTTGCCGGCAACCCGCTGCTGATTAGTCCGGAGTGGATGGTCAGCCAAGGATACCTTCCGCAATCAAGCCTTGCATCCATCCCCGAACCCCCGGTTGGGCGGGTGAATTTTCAGGAGGTGAGCACACGGTGGGGCGGGTTGCTTCATGCTGCTTACCAGAAATTTCGCGCGGGAAGTGAGATAGAGGAGTTCGCCCAGCGGAACGCTTTTTGGTTGGATGACTACGCCCTGTTTGCCGCGCTTCTGGATCAGCACAAAGGCCAGTCCTGGAACCATTGGGAATCGGGCATTGCACGCCGCCAACCCGCGGCACTTGCCGCCGCAAAAAAACAGATGCGGCAACAAGTGGGCTACCACACCTTCTTGCAGTATCTCTTCTTCCAGCAGTTTGCAGCATTGCGCGCCGAAGCCACCGCACGTGGGATTGGACTGATTGGCGACCTTCCGATTTTTGTTGACCACAACAGTGCCGATGTCTGGGCCAACCAGCAGCTGTTCACGCTGGATGAATCGGGCACGCCAACGGTGGTTGCTGGCGTTCCTCCCGATTATTTCAGCACAACGGGGCAACGCTGGGGGAACCCGCTGTACCGCTGGGATCGGATGAAACAGGAAGGCTACGACTGGTGGATTCAACGCCTGCGCGCTGCGTTCGGGCTGTACGACGTTGTGCGGATTGACCACTTCCGGGGGTTCCAAGCATACTGGGAAATACCAGCAACAGAGCAGACCGCTGTCAACGGACGATGGGTCCCCGGCCCCGGGGCAGCACTGTTCCGGGCATTGCGGAAAGCCTTTGGGAATCCAGCAATCATCGCCGAAGATCTGGGGTTGATTACCCCCGAAGTGGAGGCCCTGCGCGACCGTTTCGAGCTTCCTGGAATGAAGGTGATGCAGTTTGCGTTCAGCGATTCCAGCAATCAATATCTTCCCCACAACTTCACCACGCCACACTGCGTGGCCTACACCGGAACCCACGACAACGACACAGCCCAGGGTTGGTGGGCCGGGCTGGATCGGAAATCAAAACGGTTTGCCCAGCACTATTTGGGGCATCGCGGCGACCACATTGGATGGGATCTGATTCGGCTGGCATTCTCCTCCATTGCAAACACCGCAATCCTTCCGGCGCAAGATCTGCTGGAGCTTGATTCCGACGGCAGAATGAACATCCCCGGAAGCCACGATGGCAACTGGAATTGGAGAATGGCCCCAAACGCCCTTACCCCACACATTGCCGAGCGATTGCGGGAAATGACCGAAACCTTCGGCAGGCGTACAACCAGCGATTAAAACAATCCACGATCATCAACCCTCAACTCTCAATGTCATTGCAAAACAATCGCAAGCGTGCCGCCCAAATCGTTGATATTCTTGAGCGGGAACACCCCAATGCCCAGATTGCGCTGCACTACCAAACGCCATTTCAATTATTGATTGCCACCATCCTTTCGGCGCAGTGCACCGATGCCCGCGTGAACATGGTGACACCCGCATTGTTCCAGAAATTTCCCACGCCGCAAGCGTTTCTGGATGCACCGATTGAAGAGCTTGAGCAAGCAATTTTCAGCACAGGATTTTACCGGAACAAAGCCCGCTCCATCCGCAATGCGTGCGGGATATTGGCCGAAAAATTTGGCGGAGAAGTGCCCTGCACCATGGAAGAATTATTGCAGCTGCCGGGGGTGGGGCGGAAAACTGCGAACGTGTTGCTGGGGCATTGCTTCGGCATTCCGGGCGTGGTGGTGGATACACACGTCAAACGGATCAGCAACCTGCTGCGGCTGGCCGATTCCGACGACCCAGAAAAAATTGAGGAACAGTTGATGAAGGTGCTTGATCGGGGGAAGTGGGTGCGGTTCAGCCATCTGCTTGCCGAACATGGCCGTGCAGTCTGCATTGCCCGCCGCCCGAAATGTGAGGTTTGCCCGGTGGGTGAGTTGTGCCCTTCAAGATCGTTATGATGATATCGTGATGATGAACCAACAAGCAATCAGCCGACCGCTAGAGCTTTTGCTGGAACGCTACGAAGAGTTTTTGTTGCTGGAGAAAGGGTCATCCGAAAACACGTTGGCGGCTTACAAACGCGACGTGCGGCGATACCTGCAACAGCTTACCGAACTTGGCGTGAAAAAACTTGCCGAAGCACAAAGCGCGCAGATCCGAAGCCACGTTGCCCAGCTTGCGGAAACCGGGCTTGCGCCAACATCGGTGGCGCGCGCAATCTCGGCAATTCGGGGGCTGCATAAGTTTGCAATGATCGAGGATGAAGTAACGAACGATGCCTCGGAGATGATCGCCCAACCGAAACAACGCCGCAGCCTTCCGGATGTGCTTTCGCTGCCACAAGTTGAAGCTATCCTGAACGCCCCCGATGTTGCCGAATCGGGAATCCCCTACGGCATCCGCGACCGCGCAATTCTGGAAACGCTCTATGCCACCGGAATGCGGGTGACTGAGCTTCGCACCCTGACGATTTCGCAGTTGCTGTTCGAGCATTCGCTGGTGCGGGTTATCGGCAAGGGGAATAAGGAGCGGCTTGCCCCGATTGGCCGCCCCGCACAAGAATGGATTACCCGCTACCGCGCCATTGCCCGCACCCAGTTGATGAAACCCGGACGCAGCACCAACGATGTGCTGTTCCTGAACTCCCACGGCGGCCCACTTAGCCGGAACGCAATCTGGGTGATGGCAAAAAAATATGCCAAGCTGGCAACGGTGGATGCCGACGTTCACCCGCACACGTTTCGGCACTCGTTTGCCACCCACTTGCTGGAAGGCGGGGCCGATTTGCGGGCGGTGCAGGAGATGCTGGGCCACCAGCATATTGTCACCACCCAGATTTACACCCACGTTGATCGCGAATATCTGCGCGAAGTCCACCGGACGTTCCACCCACGAGGGTGAGAGAGATGCAGAGTGGCGAATGCGGAATGACGAATGCGGAATGACGAATGCGGAATGACGAATGCGGAATGGCGAATGCGGAATGACGAATGAACGAGAGGGGGAAATCGCTTCGATGCTTCGGAGCATCCAGCACTCAGTGGGCCCCTGCAAACCTCACCACTCGTTCGGAACGCTCGTTAATTCTTTCAGTATCCCTTTCAACACCTCCATTCGTGCTGCCATCATCGGGTAGTTTGGGTTGCGGCTTTCAAGGTTCAGCGCAAAGATTGCTGCCCCTTGTGGGCGTTCAACCCAGCCGACAATCCACCCAATTTGCCGCTCTTTCATGCTCCCCCAACCCGTTTTTGCCCGCAGGCGATATCCCAGCGTGTCGCGTTGCAGCATCACTTGTTTCACCATCTCCGTCGTCCGCTTGGAGAAGCTGACGTTCCCCTCAAATAGCCGCCGTAAAAACTCCACTTGTTGATCGGGGGAAATGCGTAGCTCTCCCGTCAGCCAGAATTTATCAATGCCCCCCTGGATATTTTGATTCCCGTAGCCTTCCCGCGATACCCACTCCTGCATTCGTTGCTGGCCAATGCGCCGCGCAAGCTCCTGATAGAACCAAACAGTGGAGTTGCGGAATGCTTCGGCAATCGTTTGGTCGCGGTTCCAGTTGGGGATTGCACGCTTGACGCTATCCCACGGCAAACTAAAATTTGTGTCGGGGGCAACGCCGGTTTCCAACGCCACCAGTGTGTTGAAAATTTTGAACGTGGATGCTGGCAGAAATCCAGTTGCGCAGCGGGTTGGATTGAAGCGGGTGATGCGATTTGCTGAAAGATCAAGCAACACGAACGCGCCAGAATCGGCTGCCACCTGTTGGAAATACCGCGCCAACTCAGGGCGTTCAATTTCTGTCGGGGCGGATTTGCTGATTCCGGAATCAATCGCCCGAACTGCTGTTGCCGCCGAATCATGCAAAGCGGGAACGCCGGGTGCTGGCTGCCGATTGCAAGCCAGCAATCCTGCAAATGCCGCAACCAGAAAAATGAAACAACGCATGGTGTTTTTTGTTGGAGGTTGTTCTTGAAAAAAACATTGGGCCAGAACAAACCTCTGGCCCAAATGATGAACGCTTACGACTGAGCTTTTCCCCGCTATGCTTCTTTCGCCTCTTCCCCATTTCCGCCTTCCACCGCGCGCGCTGTGAATCGGCGGATAAGATCCTGCACGTCAATCCCCGCAACGCTTTTCAGCATCTCCGGGGCGGTGGACATCAGCGAGGTGACGTAGTTGCTGACACGGGTTGCCCCTTCGCCGTTGCCAGTATCCACCACGGTAAGTTTGTCAATATTTCCTAACGGCTCGGCGATGCGTCCGGCAAGTTCGGGCATCATCTTCACCAGAATATCCAGCACAGCGGCCTGGCCAAACTTCTCGAACGCTTCGGCCAACTTCTGTTTGGCTTCTGCCTCGGCAAAGCCCTTCAGTCGGATCACATCGGCTTGGGCAGTTCCGCGTGCGCGCTCGGCATCGGCTTGGGCCAGACCTTCAAGCCGTTGCTGCTCCGCTTTTGCGCGCGCTTCGGCTTCGATGCGGTATTGCAAGGCTTCGGCTTCGCGCATTTGGCGGAGTTTTGTTGCCTCGGCACTTTGCTCGATGGCGTAGCGTTCGGCATCGGCCTTCTTTTTCACTTCGGAATCGTACTGGTTGGCGCGGCGGCGGATTTCCTTCTCCTCCAGCTCAATCTCGCGCTCCTTTCGGGTTAGCTCCACCTGCATCTGGTTTTCGGTGACGGCCTGCTTGGAGCGTGCTTCTTGGATAAAATAGGCTTGGTCGGCTTCAGCCTTTGCGGTGTCCTGTTCCCGTTTGAAGGTGGCAATCTGCAGCTCCTTCTCCTTGTTTGCTTCGGCAACGCGGGTGTCGCGCAGAAGCTCGGCTTTCAGTGCTTCTTCGTCGGCAGCGGCTTTCTGGACGCGGGCATCGCGGTAGGCTTGGGCTTCGGCGATTTCGGCTTCCCGTTTCACTGCGGCAATGCGTGGCTTGCCCAATGCTTCCAAGTAGCCGTGCGGGTCGCGAACATCTTTGATGGTGAAGGCCACAATCTGCAAGCCCATTTTCTTCAAGTCCAACGCGGCAACGCCTTGGATTTCCTGGGCGAACTTGTCGCGGTGGCGATAGACTTCTTCGACGGTCATGGCCCCCATGATCGCCCGAAGGTGGCCCTCCAATACCTCGCGGGCTTCGGCTTCCAGTGCCTCAGTCGGCTTGGTCAGAAACTGCTCGGCAGCGGTGGCAACATCCTCCACCGAGCTTCCAACTTTCACGATTGCCACACCATCGGCAAGGATCGGAACACCTTGCGAAGTATAGACCACTTCCGGCGTTCGTACCTCTAGCTTGTGGGTCAGCAAGGAGAGTTTTTCGTATCGCTGAAACACCGGCAAAATGAACGCGCCGCCGCCACGAACGATTTTGATTTTCCGCCCGCTTGCGTCTTCCACCACGTTGCTTCCGGTAAGTGCCGCGCCGGTGACAATCAAGGCTTCGTCAGGGCTGACGGTTTTGTAGCGTGAGGAAAATGCCATCAGCAAAAACAGCACCGCCGCCACCACGATTGCCGGAACGACAAGGTACATTGGGAGTTCCATCTCTGTTTTCTCCGGGAATAAGTGTGAGTTATGGTTCTTGGAATGGGATCACCGTAACAGAATCGGACGCGGACTCGATCACCACCACCTGTGCGCCTGTGGCAATTGGGTTTCCGTCGCCGCTTCGGGCTATCTGGCAGACGTTTCCGCCGCCAACGTTCAGCATTACTTCGCCGTAGCCATCGGCGGGAATCGGGATGGTGACGTGGGCAGTGTGCCCAACAAGCTCCTTCACCGAAAACGCTACCGACCGCTCGGCCCGCTCCATCGGGCGGACGTACAAAAATTGGATTGCTGTTGATGCAAGAAACGCCACGCAAAGCCCAGCCGCCAACCCAGCAACCGCACCAATCGGCGCATACGTTGCCAGCAGAACACCAGCCCCACCGAAGGCAGTGATAAATGCCGCGATAGTAGTGGTGTTAAGGAAATCGGCTCCTTCAATATCCAGCGCGCCGTCAAGGTCGAACGCCTGGCCGAAGATGAATGTGGCCAGCGAAAAAAGAACGCCAATGACTAGGCAAATCCAATAGAGTTCAAGCATGATTTTTTCCGGTGAAGCCAGCGTTTGTTGGTAATTCTTGGCTTGGTTCCTCAGAAAATTTTGCGACGTACAGAATGCCTTCGCGGACCTCCACCACCACCGCTTCCAATGCTTTTGGCAGATATGTTTGGTCGAAACTGGCAGCAATCTGCACGGTGTTGCTGCCCCCCATGTTCAGCATAATTTGCCCGTGGCCATGTTCCGGAACCGGAACGGTGATGACCCCTGTGCGGCCCACGCAATCGTGGATGCTGAACGCCACCGAGGCTTCGGCGCGATCCATCGGGCGGACGAACAGAAAATGCACCAGCACCGACATCAGAACCGCAGCGAATATCGCCAACGTTATTTGTGGGCCAACGGTTAGCGTGGTGTAGGTTACCAGCAAAATTCCGCCGCCACCAAACGCCGCAATCCCAGGAATAATTGTTGTCGGATTCAGGAACGATGTGTGGTGGTGGCCGTGATCGGCATGGCCAACCGAATGCGATACCCCGTGATGATGCGCCCCATGCGAAAGCAGATGGTGCGCCCCTTTCAGCGAAGAAACGCCTTTCAGTGCAGACATACTTTTCAGCGAATGCCCGCCATGCCCGCCACGGATGCTTAACAGCGAAACCACCGAGAACAGCATCCCACCAACCAAACACCCCCAATAGACCTCAAGCATACGTATCGCCCCGTGGTTACTAAAAACCTGTTTGATTTTTTTCGATGAAGTAGAATCGCAATAATCAGCGCGCTGCTCCAAATTTCGGATGAGGCAAAAAACTCGCTATCTCAACATGTTTACAACCCCAATCGGAATGAAAGGCCAAGATAGAGCATTGCCACGGCAATCACCGTCACCAGAATAATATGCAAAGCCAACATCGGCAGTTTTTTTGGAGTTAATTCCGGAAGAATAACTATGCGAACATGAAGCGCTAACAGCAGCGTGGTTATCAACAATATCAATTTCAGGTTAATGATCGAATACTGCACGGTATCGAAGGAGAACCATTTGATTTGATAGATGGATGCCATCCAAATTCCCGTGATGATCTGGAGAAATAACGCTGGCAGCCCTAATGCTTCATAGTGCTTCTCAAAATCAACTACTGGGCTAATATCTTTTTCTTTTAATGCTTTGGGCAGATACCGAATTGCAAGAATCAAATGGCCACCCACCCAAATTGTGGCACCAAGAACATGGGCGATAACTAACCAGCGGAGCATCATTGTTGTTGTGTTTGTTTGGTTTGCTGGAAGTGAGTATCCACGGATTATTTCTGTGGGATTGATAGCATTGTTGGAACAGAAAGCATTTCTGCTCCAACAATGCTTATCATCAGCAACTACCCTGCATTGCAGGTAATTCGCACTTTCACTTCGGGATTTATTTTGCTATCGGTTTTGAAGATTACTTCACCGCTGCTCATCCCAGTTTTTAACGGCTTTGCATGGGCCACCACTTTCACTTTTTCCCCTGGTGGAATAACCACTGGTGCGGTCATCTCGAACCTCACCAGCATTTCCGGTGCGTCGCTGAATGTTGGGGGTTGGATAGTGATCGGGGTTTCGGCGGTGTTCAGCAACTCAATTTCTGTTGTTCCTTCCTGGCCTGGTTTCACATCGCCAATGGCTGGGAAGAAATCGGGAGAGGCGACAACTTCGCGGACGATAAATGCTTTCAACCGCAGCAGCACCGTGGGCCGAAGCGAGTCGTTCGACATGATGGTGATGGTTTTGCTGGCTTCGCCGGCGTGGGTTGGGGTGTCTAACGTAATATCCAACGAAGCAGTATCGCCCGGGCGCAAATTTTCTTTGCTTAGCGGCGCAGTGGTGCAACCGCAGCTGGGCTGCACCTTGCTGATCTTCAAGGTGTCGCCGCCAGTGTTGACGATGTTGACCGTGCGCTTCAGTTTTCCCGGCGCGGTCTTTCCCCAATCCACTAACTCGCCGCCAACAATTTCAATTTTAGGCGGGCCAGCGGCCTTAAGGGGTTTTTCCTGGCAGCCGCCAAGCAACGGCAGTGCGGTGGCCGCCAGAAGGAGCAAAGGAAGGCGCAGTTGCGCAAGGGTTATTCGCATATCGGTATGTGTGTTGAAGGTTATGTTTCCAGAATGATGCCGCGAACTTACGGAATGTCGCGGAAGATTATCGGGGCGCATCACCGGACCACGCTGCCGAATCCACCAACCACTGGACCTCCCCTTGCGGGGCAATCATGGCAATCGGGTAGCGCGAAGCGGCGGCAGTGGAGTTTGCAAACATTTCCTGAAGTATCGGCTGCTTCTTCTGGCCCGTCACCAGAATCATAGTGTGGCGTGCGGCATTCAGGATTGGGAAGGTGAGGGTGATGCGGTCGTGCGGGACCACCGGAGCACGGCTGGCAACCGCCCATGCCTCCTGCTCGGCAAGCCAATCGCCCCCCGGAAACAGCGAGGCCGTGTGGCCATCCTCCCCCATCCCCAGCAGCAGAAGATCGAACCGGAGTGCCCCCCCTTCCGCTTGTGTTTCGGCACACCGCTGCAAGGTTTTCTGGTACGCGGCGGCATCGCTTGCGGGGTTGTTCGCCCCGGTGGGAATCGGATAGACCTGCGTGGCTGGGATGTTGATGTGATCCAGCAACGCACGCTGCACCATCCCGGCATTGCTTGCGGGGTGGTCGTGCGGCAGGTAGCGTTCATCCCCCCAAAACAACTCAACGCTGCACCACGGAATTTCCCTTGCGTACTCCGTTGCCAAGATTCGGTACAACGTTTCGGGGGTGCGCCCGCCGGAAAGCACCAACCGGAAACGATTGCCGCGATGCGGGCCAATCATCTGGGCAATTGCGGCGGCGGCGGCCCTGCAGAGTTGCTCTGGGTCGGGAAATATCTGAAGATCGCTTGTTAGCGTTGGCATCACAGCACCCGCCAATGGTCGTCGCTGTGGACAATCAGTTTTTCGGCTTCGGTTGGCCCCCACGACCCGGCCCAGTACGGATGTGGCGCGGGGGGATTTTCCAGCAACGGACGATAGAGCTTCCAGGAAGACTCCACTTCGTCGGCGCGAACAAACAACGTTTGGTCGCCCAGGATCACATCGAACAACAGCGTCTGGTAGCCGTCGGGGATGTCGGTGAAGGTGTCGCTGTAGCGATGCCGCAGCCGCTGCGTTTCCACTTTGGTTTCCCCCGGGGCTTTCACCTCGAAATGGAGATCGAAGCCTTCGTCCGGCTGGATGGAGATCACCAGTTTGTTGGAATGGATGGAGGAATCTTCCCCCTGGAACGGACGGAAGAGGGAAACCGGGGGCTTGCGGAAGTTCACCACAATCTGGCTGACGCGCCGCTGCAAACGCTTCCCGGTGCGGATGTAGAACGGAACCCCTTGCCACCGCCAGTTCGCAACCTCCAGCCGCAATGCCACAAACGTTTCAGTGAGCGATTCCGGGTTGACTTTTTCCTCATCGCGGTAGCCCATCACCGCGCTGTTGCCAACCTTGCCGGCGGCGTATTGGCCAAAGACAAAATCCCCCGGCTTGATTGGGGCGATTGACCGCAGCACCTGGACCTTCTCCTCGCGGATGTCGTCGGCATTGAAGCCAACCGGCGGCTCCATTGCCACCAACGTCATCAGCTGGGTGACGTGGTTTTGGATCATGTCGCGGAAGGCTCCGGCGGTTTCGTAGTATCCGGCACGGTGCTCCACCCCCAAATCTTCGGCCACCAGAATCTGCACGCTACGGATGCGGTCGCGGTTCCAAAGCGATTCAAACATCACGTTTGCAAAGCGGAAGAACAGCAGGTTCTGCACCGTCTCCTTCCCCAAGTAGTGGTCAATTCGATAGACCTGCGATTCATCAAAGTGGTGATGGATCAGGTTGTTCAACTCACGCGCGGAAGCAAGGTCCCGCCCGAACGGTTTTTCAATCACCAATCGGGTCCAGCCGGCACTTTTGTTCAGCCCAACGCTCCCTAACGCCTCAATCGTGGTGGGGAACGCCGCCGGAGGAAGCGCAAGGTAGAAGATGCGGTTTCCGGCAAGCTCATGTTCACGCTCCACCGCCTCGATTTTTGCAGCCAGCGCAGCGAACTCTTCGGGACTGCTGGCAATCATCGGCAGATAGTGAAGGTTTTCCTGCATCCATTGTTCGGCGGTGTCCTCGGTAAGGAACCCTGCATCCAGCAAGGTCTGCTGTGCTTGTTGGCGGAATGCTGCATCGTCCTGGTCGGTGCGGGCCACGCCCAGGATCACACACTTCTTTGTAAGGTGTCCGCCGGTGACAAGCCGATAGAGTGCTGGCAGTAACTTCCGGTGCATCAGGTCGCCGGTGGCACCAAAGATGACGAACAGGTGAGGTTCAACGCTGACTTTCATCAGGCCCCCTCCTCGCGCTTGACGGCATGGCCGCCGAACTGTTCGCGCATCACCGCAAGCAGGCGATCGGCGTAGGATTCTTCATCGCGCGAGCGGAGGCGTTGCAGCAGCGAGTGGGTGATGACCGGAGCAGGGACGTTCAGGTCAATCGCCTCGGCCACGGTCCAGCGTCCTTCGCCGGAATCGCTAACCCAGGGGCGGACGTTCTCCAGGCTGGTTCCCCCTTCCAACGCCCGCGCCGTCAGGTCCAGCAACCACGAGCGGACAACGCTTCCGTGCCGCCAGATTTCAGCAATCTCCTGCAAATCCAGATTGAACTCCGTTTTGTGTTTCATGATGGCGAAGCCTTCGGCAAATGCTTGCATCATGCCGTACTCGATGCCGTTGTGGATCATCTTCACGAAATGTCCGGCCCCAACCGGGCCAACGCAGCCCCAACCGCGTTCGGGATCGGGAGCAAGGGTTTCAAAGATTGGGGCGCATTTCGTCAGTGCCGATTCATCGCCGCCGATCATCAGGCTGTAGCCTTCGGCAAGGCCCCACACGCCGCCGCTGGTTCCGCAATCCACGTAGTGGATCCCATGCTGGCCAACAGTGGCGGCGCGGCGGATGGAGTCCTTGTAGTAGCTGTTGCCGCCGTCAATCAAGATGTCGCCGGCGTGAAGCAGCGGCATAAGCGCGGCGATGGTTTGGTCAACGGGGTCGCCAGCGGGGACCATCATCCAGACGATGCGGGCAGGCTCGATAGCGGCAACGGCTTCTTCCAACGAGACCACCCCCACGGCCCCTTTTGCAGCCACGCGCGCCACCGCCTCGGGGTTGCGGTCGAACCCCACCACACGATGCCCCCCGTTCAGCAAGCGTTCGGTCATAAACGCCCCCATTTTTCCCAAGCCGATCATTGCGATATCCATACTGTTTATTCCTATAGTTGTTGTTGGTTATACTCAAACGACATGAGGTTGCGAAAATGAGAAAAAGTAGGATATTGTCGGCATGATAGCGATGGAGAAGGAGAAGCAATTGGAACTGCGCCAGCTTCAACGTAGGGGAAAAGATCGCCAACGGCTGATAACAGCCACCGTTGCGCTGATGCTTAGTTGTGGAATGAGCATTGACGTTATGGGCGACACCTTCGAGTTGGATGTACCGATAGGCTGAGAACTATCGTTTGAGCAAAGCAATTGAGGAGTACTTGCCAGTGCAGTTGTAGGTCCGGGTGCCGGACTTGTTGCCGTTGTTGGTGTTGTGGCATCGGCCACAGCTGTGGTGTTCGCAAATCAGTGTGCGCTCCTTAATTACGAATGTCAGGTGAATGATATCAATGTCAATTAGCAAATTTGGCTACTGCCAACAATACCCTGCTATTCTTCAACATCCTGACATGAACTGCTTGAATACAAAAAACTTTAGCCATTTTTGACAAGTAATGAGTGCAGACAAAAATAACAATCAACCATTAACAGAAGTTTTTGGTTTTCCAATTGACAATCAATCGGAAAGAGCCATTCGCTACCGTAAGAATAAGCTCTGTCCTTTCAACAATACCGTATCAAGCTGCACAAAAAACAGCATTGAATTCCCATTAGGTGTTTGCAGCCTTAATCACAAAGACAAGCCTGTAATCATTTGCCCAATCCGCTTTAGAGAGGACTGGAAAATTGTAAGTGATGCAGCAGCATTTATCTTTGACGACAAGGCCACCTGGACACATATTGGAGAAGTA
>JADZEY010000012.1 GCA_020850315.1 Armatimonadota bacterium
CACTTTCCCACTGGTGAACAATCCTGCGTAGTTGGATACCCCACCCGAAGCCTCAACGCTCAACCCCGTTGATGTCCCCGTCCCGTTGGCGGTGGCGCGAACGGAAAGTCCACCAGCGTTTGCGTTGACTCCGCTTTCGGCGGCGATGCGTGCGCCAAGCGCGGCCACGCCCGAACCCAGCGCGCTGTACGCCACATCGAACAACCGGCTACCCGAGCCCGCCGTCACTTGCGCCGTTGTCACGTTGTAGCGAACAAAACTCCCCTGCACAAGCGTCACCGGATCAATCCACGCTGGCAATCCGCCGGAAAGGGATAGGATAGAACCATCCCCCCCGGGGCCCAGCCAACTTGTTGTCCCCGTGCCGTTTGCTGTGAACAGCAAAGCCCCTGTTCCGGGCCCGGTTGCCGGTAGCTCCAACGTGTAGTTCGCGGTAATACCACCGGAAGGGCTGCGCAGGATAATCCGTTTGCTGGCGTTATCCTGAAGCTGGATGCCAGGGTTGAAGGGCGCAGATACTTGGCCCGTTGCTTCCCCAACTACCCCTGCTAAGGCAACCAGTGCCGGAAAAATTCGCGCAAAATATCGGTGCTGCCTCATGTGCTGTTCGTGCTGTCTGGTGTGAAATGCGGATATGTGCAATACGCTGCTGTGCGCGCTACACTGCCTGAACTGATGCCCTGCGGTTGAAGGAGAAAACAGAGAGAGGAACCCCCCGCAGGACATCAGCCCATGCTGTTGTTCAATCGCGTCGGGCTTATGGATTCATGCAGATAATGTTGGCAGTGCAGTTTGCTGGCGGCAAACCGTTCAGAACAAAATCCATGGTGTTGGCCCCGGTATTCACCCCCGTGACCGTAGCCCAGTACTGCGTCTGGTCGGTTCCATTTTGGATGGTGATGGTGACTACCGAACCAGCGGCCAGCGTGAAGCCCGTGGGCGCAGCAACGCCGGTGTACACATCTTGCCCGTCGGTTAGTGCAAATCGGCGGGAGTTGATGGTGTTGGCGATGTTGGCAGCAATAGTGATACTTCCAGCACCATTCGTCACCGTCACCCCTGTTCCAGCAGTGATTGTTCCAAGCGTGTAGCCGGTCCCGTTTCCAATCAGAAGCTGGCCGTTGGTTGGTGCGGTGGATAGCCCAGTGCCGCCATTGCTAACGTTCAGTGTTCCGGTCACATCGCCACCCGCGCCGTTCGATGCCAAGTTCACCGCACCCACGGCAACATCAAGAATGCCACTGCCAAAGGTGATCCCTTTCAGTACACCGGTGCCGCTTGGGCGGGCAAACCGCATGGTTGCGTTGCCACCGCTACCGGTCACATAATCGCCAGGATTTGATTGCATGATAAGGCCGTTCGATGGGTTGGTCCCCCCGCCTTGTTGAAGTTTGATGCTGCTGAATGGTGTCTGTGCCGAAGCCGATAGTGTCAGTCCGATCAGGGCAATGCCTAACCCCGCAACTGTTTTCATTGCGTTCATGGTGCGTACCTCTGTTTGATTGTTATGTTGAACGTTGAGCCGTTTCTTAGCTCGTTTTCTGATGTCTGTACCTTGCTTGGTGCTTGCTCTATGCTGTCTCTACACAGGTAGAGCTTGATGCTGCCTGTTATTTATCAATCACATATTTCAGGCTTCCGGTAGCCGTTGGATAGAATCCGCCAAACGTCACAAGGAAGCCAACGCCCGGGGTGATCAAGGTCACCGATGCGGTGATGGTCTGCCCGCTGGGGTCCGAAATGGAGATCACAACGTTTGCCCCAGCAGCCACCAACGGGTTGCTCACCATCAGCGTGGTTGCCTCGAAGGGAATCGGCACTGTGCCGGAAATTCCACCATCGAACGACACCCAATTCGGAGCCCCGGGCGTGCCAGCGTTGTACTCGAACTGCTGCGTGGTTGTGTTGAATAAGATCAGTGAGGTGGCTGGGCTGGCGATGTTGTCGCGCTCGGTGGTTGTTACCCGGGGGAGCAATATCCCTTGTGATGAAGAGGAGAAATCGGCAACTGCTGAAGAGTTTGGCGATGAAGTTCCAACACCCAACGAACCGTTCGGGGCAATGCGCATCCGTTCGATGTTGTTGGTGCGGAACACTACCGGCTGTGGGTCGGTGGTGCCAAGAAAATTGATTGCAGGGTTGGTTCCACTGTTCCCGGTAAGCGACCACCCCACATTGTTGATGTTGATTCCCGACAAAAAAGGGACCCAGTTCGGAGCCAGCGGCGTGCCTGCGTTGTACTCGAATTGATTAGCTGTCGTGTTAAAAATCAGAAGGGTGGTTGCCGGCTGGTAGATGGCGTTCCGTTGCGCAACATTCATGCGTGGCAACAGCAATCCGGCATGGGTTGAGGCCGCATCCAACACTGCCGAGATGTCGGGGCGCAGCGTACCAACCCCCATGTGGCCGTAGATATCGGTCATCGGGCTTGGCGAGATACCAGGGGTCGGTTGTGCGGATGCGATGATGCTGGCGGCCCCCAACAGGAAGGGAACCAACCAACGACGTTGTGCTGGAATCATCATTGACGTTGCTGAAATGCCGGGTTCTATGGGCCAATAGATTTATGCCTATCGGCCACTACGTCAATTCCAGAAAAGACTCTTTGCTCCGTTTCGTGCATCGCTCATCCGGTACTTCTGGCTTGAAGCTCACTGCTACTGTTGGCAGTTATTTCACAGGATCGTGATGCTCTCCCTGTACCTTGCTGGAATCTGCCGGACAAGGTAATGGCCAGCCGCACCAGCCGCCGGGCCGGGCGCATCACCCGGCAGGGGAAGCACATCAGTTGGTGCAAAAGTCTAGCATCACTTCCATTTTTCTTTCAGTTTTACGCCAACCACAACGGGGTCAGGTTGGTGCGCCCCCACCTCCATTACTCAATTTTCCGGGCTCACTCCATTCTTGCCAAGCCACGCCCCCTATCTTTCTATCCTTCTGGAGAATGGGGCTATATTGCCCGCGTTCTTCTTTACCAGCCCAATCTTGTTTCCGCGTAGCCATGAACCGATCCCGTTTGCTGATTGCATTGATTGCCCCACTTCTGCTGCCGCTGCTGGCCAAGCAACTGCGCTCGCAACCAGCAGATTCTCCCGCTTCCTTCCCATTCAACTCGGCATGGTTTGCAACGATTGGGGCTGGGCTAACCGCCCACGATAACGGCGCGTTCTCCCGTCGGCTTGCCAGCTACGTGCCGCAACAGCCGGATGGGGAACCATACTTGTACCAGAACAGTGAGTTCTTTGAAACAGGAACGATGCTGGCGGCTGGTGGTGGAGTTCTTTTGAACGAGCGATACCTACTTGGCGGAAGTGCCGAACTGGTAAGCTATCCCGAATCGGAATCCATTATGCCCCCCGGTTCCCCCCGCGACCGCTACACTCTTGGCGGCATTGGGGGCGGGCTGGATATTGGCTACGCACTGGTGAACGATGGCCAAACCCTTGTCTTCCCCTACCTGCAAGGGGGCTATTACAGCTACTCCCTTGATTACCAGAACAACCAAACCGACTCACTCCCTTTCTTTGAAGGGAACCCAGTACCCCCCGGTGGCACGGCACGCTACGCCGGAGCCGCCCCGCGTGTGGCGTTGGGGGTTGGGCTGGTGCACTACTTGGGATCAGCAGAACGTGATGGATCCAGAAGCGGTTTTGTGATTGCCGCACGGCTAACCTGGGGGGTGATGCCGTCGCGCCCATTGTGGAAGCAGGATGGAGAAACGGTGAACAATGGCGGGCTGACCCCAGCATGGAATGGAGTCTCGTTCAGCATCTCGGTTGGCGGCGGCGGCGGCGTGCGGTAGCGCGCCGTGCCACACACTGCTATTCGGAAGTTGCCCCGAACCTTCCTTCGCGCATCACCCGCCGTGCTTGCGCAAGGTGGCGGCGTTCGTGGGCAAGGGTTGCGGCAAACCACGCCCCCACCGAAAGGTTCAGCAACGGCATTGCGGGGGAGCGGACTTTCGTCCGTTTCAGGTCAATTCCGTTCGCGCTGCGGATTGCGGCGGCCAACCGCTGGTGAAACTCACGGAACCCCATTGCCACCTGCTCGCGGCTGTTGGTTGCCGCTGGCGCGTAGATCGGGAACGTCTTGATGTTCCTGCCCGCCCCCTCATCCAGCGTCCGAACAAACCAGCGGTTCATCGGGCCGTAACGGAATGGACCTTCGGCAAGGTTCCCTATAGATCGCGCTTGGGCAATGGCTGGCTCAATTCGCTCAAGCAGTCGGGTTCCCGTCACCGTCAGATGATCCACACACTCCCCCACCGACCACTGCCCCGGCCCGGGTCGCCAATTCAACTGTTGTTCGGTGATGTTCGCTATCACATCATCCACCTCGCTCCCAATCGTAGCAAGCTGGTGAAGGTAGGATTGAAGTTCAGGAAGAAGGTGTTGCTGTTGCAAAGCAGTTGATGATTAGTGATTGATGAAGAAGATGCAGAAATTTTCCCCACTCCCCGCTCGGTGCTTTGCTTCAGCGTGGCTCGGCATATCAGCTTCACATGTAGCATTTGACATTCGGCATTCCCCCCTTCTCTCATTTTTCCGAAAAAAATCTTCTGCCAGTGATTGTTCGTTTCGGCAAATGCTTAACTTTTGCCGCCTTTTCTTGTACGCCTCTGTTCCTTCCTTTAAGCACATCAAACCTCCGCAAACAACATGAAAGCAGTCATCATGGCAGGCGGGTTCGGCACACGGTTGCGTCCGCTTACTTGCAACGTCCCCAAGCCGATGGCATCAATGGCAAATCGCCCGATGATGCACCACATCGTCAACGTCCTCACCGATCTTGGCATCCGCGAAATTGTCTCGTTACTCTATTATCAACCCGAGGTCATCACTGCCTATTTCGGCAACGGGTCGGCCTTTGGCATTGATATGCACTACGTCCAGTCGGAAGCCGATTTCGGCACGGCAGGATCGGTGCGCAACGCCCACGAGTTTTTGGACGAGCGTTTTATCATCATCAGCGGCGATGTGCTGACGGATATTGACCTAGCAAAAGCAATCGCCTACCACGAAGAAAAAAACGCCCGTGCCACCATTGTTCTCACCCGCGTTCCGGATCCGCTGGCATTTGGGGTAGTGATGACCAACGACGACGGCAAGATTACCCGATTCCTGGAAAAACCACAGTGGGGGGAGGTCTTCAGCGATACGATCAACACTGGCATCTACATTCTGGAGCCGGAGGTGCTGGATTTGATTCCGTTCAAGCGGGATTATGATTTCTCCAAAGATCTGTTCCCCCAGATGCTTCGCGACGATTTGGGGTTGTTCGGCTACATCGCCGATGGCTACTGGCGTGACATCGGCAACCTGAATGAGTACCAGACCGCGCAGATGGATATCCTTGCTGGCCGGGTACAAGTACAGATTCCCGGAACACGGCTGGGCCATGTCTATATGGGTGAGCAAAGCGTGGTGGCCGAAGGGGTGACGTTCGACGGCACGGTGGTGCTGGGCGATGGCGTGACCGTGCAGACTGGCGCACATATCAGCAACTGCATTATCGGGGATGGATGCGAGGTTGAGTCGGGGGCGCGGCTAAGCAACACTGTTGTTTGGGAGCGTTCCACAATCGGGGCCAACGCATTGCTTGCCGACGACGTTGTGTGCAACGATGTGGAGATTGGCCGCGATGTGGTGATTCACGAAAACGTGTTCATTGCCGAGCGCTGCCGGATTGGCGATGGAGCGCGGCTCCTCTCGAACATCAAACTGTGGCCCGATAAAGAAGTGGAGTCGCGCGCAACCCTTTCCACCAGCATGGTCTGGGCCGACCGTTGGTCGCGGGCGTTGTTCACCGATGCGCGGGTTAGTGGGTTATCGAACGTTGAGATGAACCCTGAGTTCGCCGCAAAATTAGGGTCGGCATTTGGTGCGTATGCTGGCAAAGGGCGCACCGTGGCAATCAGCCGCGATGCCGACAATGTTTCCCGCATGATTAACCGCGCAATGATTGCGGGGCTGATGTCCGCCGGGGTGCAAGTCAACGACCTTCAGCGGCTTCCAATCCCGATCACCCGCGCCGAGCTGTTGAATGGGAAACAGGCCGCCGGTGTCCATATCCGTAAATCCCCCCACGACCGCCGCAAAACCGATATCATTTTCTTTGATGGCGACGGCAAGGATATGCCAACCGGAAAAACTAAATCTATCGAGCGGCTCTTCTTTGGCGAAGAATATGGCCGCGCCCGCCACGACGAAGTTGGAAGCATCTACTTCCCGGAACGAACGAACGAATCCTACCTTGCCCGCTTTTTGCAATCGCTTGACGAAACCGCAATCCGCGACGCACGATTCAAAGTGGCATTCGATTTCAGCTACGGCGTGGCCTCCACACTGATGCCAAATATCCTGAGCGCCCTGGGCCCCGAGGTGGTGTCGCTGAACGCCTACTTGGATCCCAGCCGCATGACCCGCGAACGGGAGGAGATGCTTGTGGCAGAGCGAAAGTTGGGGGATGTTGTCACCTCGCTGGGGTACGATTTTGGGTTCATTATTGACCCCGGTGCCGAGCGGATCAACGTGGTGTCGGAAACGGGGGAAGCGATTCATAACTATCGGCTTCTTTCCATCGTTACCAAACTCTATCTGGAAGCCAATCAGGGGAACGTGAAGAAAATTGCAGTGCCGATCCTTGCCTCGCGCGAGGTGGAGATGATTGCAGCGGATTACGGCGTTGAACTGATCTATACCAAAAACAACCACTCGGCAATGATGGATGCAACAAAGGATCCCGACATCTCCTTTGTTGGCGGGACGCGGGGTGGATTCATTTTCCCGGGCTTCCTGTTTTCGGTGGATGGAATGTTTGCCGCTGCCAACATCATGGGGATGTGCGCACGCACCGGGATGACGATTGGCCAACTCCATGCCGAACTTCCCCGGCGCGCCGTCACCGAACGGGCGGTGGAATGCCCGTGGGAAGTGAAAGGGCGGGTGATGCGCCACGCCATGCACCACAGCGAAGGGGAACGGCGGATGCTGGTTGACGGCGTGAAGATGTTTCTGGACGACGATTGGGTGATGCTGATCCCCGACAAAGAACGCCCCCTGTTCCATGTGGTGGCCGAAACCGACGAAGCAGAACGCTCGGCCCAACTTGCACAACAGTACGAACGGCTGGTGCGGGAATGGAAGGAGGGGTGAGCAGCAGCAACCTTGCGCCATCGCAGGGTTCTGGGAGAACATGGACTACCCGAGGGAATGCTTCGACAGGCTCAGCATGAGCGGAGGCTGCATGGGCAGAAGTAGAGCATGGCGTTCCCAAAGCATTGCAAAATCGAAGGAGATCAAAAGTTCGGGGGGCATCCCCCGAACTTTTTTTTTCTTGCTTGCTTGGTATCTCACAATCATTCTGCATTTTTGCAGCCGAATAGTAATCCACTCTCGCTCATCAACGGTGATGTGCGCCTGCTTCCTAATAAAGGTTGGCGTGACGGTTTTCGGGATAGTTAGAGGTGGTGATTTGTCAACCTTGCAGAAGCGGCTCATACACACACACATAGCATCGAGTCTTGGGGTCTTTGTCTTCCCTACCGACAGTTTCCGTTGAAGCCACCGATCCTCCGCTTCTCAAATTTCCCAGATTGGGAAGGAATGTTAGTTCCATGTCGATTAAGTTATACGTAGGGAATCTCCCCTACAAGACCACAGGCGACGACCTGAACGACCTGTTTTCACAGGTTGGCGAAGTCCTCTCCGCTTCGGTTCTTGAAGACCGCGAAACCGGCCGCTCGCGCGGGTTTGGGTTTGTGGAGATGGAATCGCGTGAGGCCGGCACCGAAGCAATCGAACGCTTCAACAATGTCGATTTCCAGGGTCGTAACCTTGTGGTGAACGAAGCCAAGCCACGCGAAGAACGCAGCGGCGGTGGCCGTGGGTTCGGCGGCGGCGGCGGACGCGGTGGGTTCGGCGGTGGCAATCGCGGTGGCGGTAGCTACGGCGGTGGCAACCGCGGCGGCGGTGGCGGCGGACGCTGGTAACACACCAGCAACCAACGCACTGTAAAGAATCAAGCCCCGGCAGAACACTATCTGCCGGGGCTTGTTGTTGCTACTTGCCATTGAGTATCGCCACGATTTCCCCAACAATCTCATCTCCACTTACCACATTCAAACGATAACTCCCCGTTGGCAAACCTTTCACCTCCATCCCCCACTGATGCCGGCCACGCTCGCTCCAGCCTATCCGTTCCTGCCGAACTATCTGGCCATGCACATTCCATAATTGAAGGATGATATCTGCCGATGCAGGAACTACCACAGCCACATTCAGTAAGCCGTTGGCCGGGTTCGGGAAGCAACTCACTTTCCACTCCCCTTTCTCCATTCCCCCTTCTCCCGAAACATTACTGCTTCCGCCAGCTTGCTCCTCCATGATGATCGGCTCGAATCCCAGCCGAACCCCAAACTTGCCGTTCGCCACCTGGTGGGCGGTGACGGTTGGCACCAGATTATCCAGCGACCGGATGATGTTCGTTACCACAACCGTGTCGCCAGCTACGGGGATCACCACTTCCTCGCCGTTCGGGGTAACGGGATCATCGCTGACTGGGGTTGCTTCGCTCCAGAGAATGTAGCATGGGGTTCCCCGTTGCCGCTGGAATTTGTAACAACGGGTCTGCTGGCTTCCCCCGGCCGGAATCCGTTCCACCGAGGTGAAATCATGCAGCTTTTCAACAAGCAACCGCATGGTGTGCAGCACTGGCTTCGGCGCGTAGTTGCTGGCTTTGTCGCCAACCATGCCGGTGTATCGCCACAGCTGGCTGATGAAGTAGAGCGGATGGGTGCTTTGGAAATCGTTGGATAACGAGAACATCGCCCGCTCGGCCCCCTCGCCAAATGTGATGGCAAAGCACTTGACGGCATCGCGCGCCCCTTTGGCGTTGTACCACCCGGTGGCAGCCGGATCCTTTGCGTTCAACTTGTCGCGCAGTTGGGCAAAGCTGCTAACGGTGCTGTTTGGCAAATCACGTGTGGCCGAATCGCCGCCGATAAACTGCATGAACCCATCATGCGGAAGCACATCGGTCAGGATGTTAGACCACATATCATCAATAAAAATCGGCTTGTTGGGGGCGTACTTGCGGATGAACTTCAGCGATTGGTCGGTGGCTTGCCAAGTGAAATGGGGATGCCAGCCGATGTAGTCGCATTTCACCCCGCCGGCATCGCTCCCAAGCTGCTGTATCAGGAAGATGGTGCTGTCGAAGCTGTGGCGATAGATGCTTTTCCCCACGTTCGCTCCGTTCAGCCGCGCTTGTGTTGTGGGACCATCCACGGCGGGGTAGTCGGGGAAATCGGAGTAGAGGTCGAAAAACAATCCGCCGCTTCCCACAAGTTTGGTTTGGCCGGTTGGATCCGCCTGGCGCATTGCTTCCCACGTGATGTTATGAAGGCGAATCAGGTTCACCATGTTGTCCTCCCAGTATCCCGCCCCCTGCGCTTCCCCTTGATCCCCCTTCCCGTCTCCGCCGAAATAGACCTCCTGCATCATCACATAAAATCTGACGGGGATTACCAGGCCGGGCATATCATTGATGCCGTCGCCATCATAGCGTTCCACCAGTGCTTTGATGTAGTTCTGCCAGTGTGGCTCGTGGGCGGGGTCGGGGGCACACTCGTCGTTGCCAAATCCATCAATGCAGGCGGTGTTCCCTACCTGGGACCACGGCGCGTTGGGGGTAAGGTTAAACACCAGCTCGAACCCGTTCCGTTGCAGCCGTTGTACCCACCTGTCGGTTTGGGTGAAATTGATTGGTGCGGTCTCGGTTGGCTGCATCCCATTCCAGCCGCCACCAATTTCGTTGACGTTGATTGCCCCCCGTTTCCCTTGCACTCCGGTAGCGTAGCCAAGCCTTGCCATCAGCGTGTCGTGCTCGGCTTCGGTAGCAAATGGTGGTTCAATCTCGATATACTCAACCCCAAACCTCCAGTCGGGGGGTTGGGAATGGAGGTGAGGCGAAACAAGGAGGTGTACCCCCATCAGCAAGGCTAACAAGCCGAATTGAAAACGTCCCATCGTGGCTCCATTCGTGCTATGTTGAAGTTAGACTGGTGCAGACCCTACGGGGCGAAAGTACAGAAGGGTGAGGGAAATGCCGAGCCCGAAATTCCACGCCACAGCCGCAACGGTGATCGTCTTCAGAAAAATGACAAAAAATTAAGTTGCCATCCCCCGCCCGAAACCCCATCTTTGCAGCGCCGTGAAGTAGTGGCACTCCCGCTGTGCCAGTTTTTCACGCTCCAACCGAACCTCTCAACAGCATCGAAACAACGACTGAGTAGCCGTCCAACAGTGGGCGGGACTTCACTCCTTTCTTCTTTATGCGGATTTTCCTACGCTACGCTTCCCTTACCGTTCTTGCTTGCGCGATTGCCTCGTGCGGTTCCAGCGATACGCCGGAATCGAAAGGGGGCGCGGCCACACAGAACGGCGGGATCACCATGGGGGGAACATTTCGGATGAACGAAGTGCAGGAAATCCGGACGCTGGACCCGGTGAAGATAAACGATGCCCCGTCGCACCACATCGCCCACCAGATTTACGATATGCTGGTGGATTTCGACAGCAGCCTGACGCTTCAGCCGGAGCTTGCCGAACGCTGGGAAGTTAGTCCCGACGGGCTCACCTACACCTACCACCTCCGCAAAGGGGTGATGTTCCATGATAACGCCTGCTTCCCGGGCGGAAAAGGGCGCGAACTGAACGCTGGCGATGTGAAATTCACCTTCGACCGAATCCTTGATGCCCGCAGCGGAACCTTCGGCGATAGCTACTTCCGGGAAAAAGTCAAAGGGGCCACCGAATACTACCAAGCAACCCTGAAAGGAAACGCTCCAACTGGTGGGGTCAGTGGATTCCGTGTGGTGGATGACCACACGTTTGCGATTGACCTTGTGAAACCGTTTGCCGCGTTCAAATACTACCCCGCGCTTGGCTTTTGCTACATCTACCCGAAGGAAGCTGTGGAGAAGTACGGGAAGGATTTCTTCCGTAATCCGGTCGGGACCGGGCCGTTCGTTTTTGAGAAATGGAAGCCCGGGCAGGAACTGACCTTGAAGAAAAACCCTAACTACTGGGGAACCGATGCCGCAGGGAACAAACTCCCCTACTTGGATGGCTTCCGGTTGAGCTTCCTGAAAGATGAGAAACAGCAGATTAACGAGTTTACCTCCGGCAGCTTGGAGGAATCGTACCGCATCCCCAGCGAATTTTTTGGGCAGATTATTGACGCAGCCACTGGCCAACCAACGCCGGAGTACGCAAAGTTCCGCATCCACCGTGTGCCGGCGCTTTCCACGCAGTTCTACGGGTTCAACACCACTGCCGCGCCGTTCAACGATAAGCGGGTGCGCCAGGCGTTCAACTTGGCGATTGACCGGAAGAAGATCATCACCTACGTGCTGCAAGGGCAGGCCGCTGGGCCAGGGATTCACGGCTTGGTTCCCGGTTCGATGCCTGGCTACGCTGCCGACAAGATCAAAGGCTACGATTTCGATCTAACAAAAGCCAAAGCCCTAATGGCCGAAGCTGGCTACCCGAACGGGCAAGGCTTCCCAGCGATGACACTGAACCTGAACAGCGGCGGCGGACGCAACCAAGAAGTTGCCGAAGCAATGACCGAGATGCTGAACAAAGGGCTGGGGATCAACGTGACGATGCAGATTCTGGAATGGCCCCAACACCAGGAGTTGTTGGAAACCGGGAAAGCACCCTTCTGGCGGCTTGGCTGGATTGCTGATTATCCCGATCCAGAAAACTTCCTGAACCTGTTCTACGGGAAAAATATCCCCGCAAGCGGCCCATCGCCAATCAACTCAACACGCTACGCAAACCCGTCGTTCGACTCGCTGTTCGCCATTGCGCTTGGCACGCAGGACGACGCGCAGCGAATGGCCTTGTACGCCCAAGCCGAACAACTGGCGATTGATGACGCGCCGATGATTATGATCTATCACGATTTGGACTACCGCCTTGTGCAGCCCTGGGTCCATAACTACAGCAGTAACCCGATGGATCGCCGCGACTTCAAAGCGGTCTGGCTTGAAAAGCACTAAACTGCTGCGGTCAACAACTCCAACTCTGCCCCGAAATCCATTCCTGAATGATCGTGAAGCTCTGCCGCTCTTTGACATTGTTCCTGATTGCCACGCTTGGCCTTGCCGTGGGAATTGGCAGTTGCGGCGGTGAGGTTCGGCGCAGTGGAAACGTTTTTTACTACAACGAGCAGGACGGCCTAACCACGCTGGATCCAGCACGGATTGGCGCACGCGCAAGCGGATGGATTGGGGCACAGATATTTTCCGGCTTGGTAACGCTGGACACCGCGCTTCGGCCAATCCCGCAGCTTGCAAAAAGCTGGAGCGTAAGCGAGGATGGATTGCGCTGGACGTTCAACCTTCGGGCCGACGCACGTTTTACCGATGACCCCTGCTTCCCCAACGGAAAAGGCCGCCGCGTTACCGCCGAGGATGTTCGCTACAGCTTCGAGCGGGTCTGCTCACCCGAGTCAAAATCCACCGGAGCGTGGGTTTTCCGGGATAAAGTGAAAGGCGCGGCAGCGTTTATTGATGCCGAGCCGGGGAAACGCCCCCAGCATATCGAAGGCTTCCGGGTGATGAACGATTCGACGATGGAGATTGAGCTTACCGAGCCGTTTGCTCCGTTCCTCACCATGCTCTCCATCCCCTACGCCTACGTTGTGCCGCGTGAAGCGGTGGAGAAGTACGGCGAAGATTTTTTCCGGCATCCGGTTGGCTCGGGCCCCTTCAAGCTGAAGGAGTGGAACACCGACCTGCTGATGACGCTGGAGCGGAACCCGAACTACTTCGAGCGCGACGCCGAAGGGAAGCAGCTTCCCTACCTTGATGGAGTTCAGATTTCGTTCATCAAGGACATCAACACGGAGTTTGTGGAGTTCGAGCAGGGGAATCTTGACATGGTAGCCAGCATCGCCCCAACCCGCGTGGATGTGATCCTTTCTGAAGATGGATTACGGCTGAAAGAGGGATACCAGCAGTACCGTTATTTCCGTGTGCCAGCACTCTCGACCGAGTACTACGGCTTCCAGCTGGACCCCGCCAACGAAGGTGGCAAGGGAAGCCCGCTGGCCACCAACCGCTACCTGCGGTTGGCACTGAACTACGGGATTGACCGCGAGGCAATCATCAAGTACGTGCTGAAAGGTCAGGCATTGGCTGGGAAGCATGGGCCAATCCCCCCCGGCGCGCCAGGGTTCAGCGGAGTTGAGGGGTACCGATTCGACCGCGAGTTAGCCAAGCGGCTGCTGGATTCGGCAGGATTCCCCGGCGGGAAGAACCTCCCTCCAATCCTTCTGCAGACGGGAACCAACGAGCGGACCGCATCGGTGGCCGAAGCAGTAATCGAGCAGTTGAAAGCGATTGGCGTGACGGTGACAACCAAGCAAGTGGAGTTCGCGCAGCTGCGCGAGATGTACAAGTCGGCAAAAATTCCCTTCTGGCGTGCAAGCTGGATTGCGGACTACCCCGACGGCGAAAATTTCATGGCGTTGTTCTACAGCCCCTTTATCGAGCACCAGGGGCCGAACACAACGCACTACCGGAATCCAACGGTGGATTCCCTGTACCGGCAGGCGCTGGATCCGCATCTATCAACGGAGCAACGCGCCGCCATCTACTCCAAGGCCGAGCGGATCATTCTTGATGATGCCCCTTGGATTATCCTCTCCTACAGTATCCTGCAACGGCTTTCGCAGCCGTGGATCGTGGGATACGCAGTTGATCCGCTGGATCGGCTGGTTCTAACAACGGTTCGCAAACAACAGTCATAGACTCAATATCCACTCGAAATCACGGAGGACACGTGACGAGAATCCTACAACGGATTACCATTCTTGCTATGCTTGCAGCGATGCTGCTTGCCCTTGCGCCTGCTGCCGGCGACGGCTCAGCGGCATACGCAAAGGCACGCAAACCAGCCTCGGCAAAAGTGAGCAAGGGGAAGAAGTCGGCAAAGGTTGCCAAAGTCACCAAAAAGAAGAAAGGCCGCCACGGCAAGAAGTCGCGCCGTGCCTACCGTCGCACCTACACGCTTCGCGGCAACCCAGAAGTAACCCGCCGTGTGGCAAGCCAACTTCTGATGGAGAAACTGCCGGAGCTTGCGATGCTGGTAAGTTTTCCCGCCACATCGGGCGCAGCCGCCGAACCAGTGCCGGTGCAAGCCCCGGCGCAACCAATCCAAACCGATCTGACAAGCGGGCTACGCTACGTCAACGGCAACGCCTATCAGGATTCGGAGCTTGATGAGCAGGAAGACCCGGATGGCATTTCGGAAGAAGATGAGGATGATTTGGAGGAGATTCCCGACGACATCAACTACTTCTACAAGGAGTTCACCACCTACATGGCCTCGCTGAACGGAAGCGGCGAATCACTGGTGACCTACAACGGGGCCGACAAGCAGACGCTGATGGAAACGCTGGTGGACTGGTTGGGAACCCGCTACCTGTTCGGTGGCGTAACCCGCACCGGCATCGACTGCTCGGCCTTCACCGGAATGATGTACCGCTCGATGAACTACAAGCTGCCACGTACCGCCGCAATGCAATGGGGCGTTGGGCTGCCAGTGGACCGGAACGAGCTTCAGTTCGGCGACCTGGTGTTCTTCAACACCCGCTCGGCGGTGTACGTCTCGCACGTGGGGATGTACTTGGGGAACGGAATATTTGCCCATGCTTCCAGCCGCAACGGCGTAACGGTAAGCTCGCTGGAAGCTGATTACTACAGCAGCCACTTCATCGGTGCCCGCCGCTACGATTTCAACAGCGTTGCCACCACCGCATCGCTGGAGACGGGGAAAGGAAACTTGCTGCAATAACTCTCCCCCGGGTTGTGCGCAGCCCCGCCGGAACACACAGTTGAACGAAACAACGAAGGGACACGGCAATCGGCCGTGTCCCTTCGTTTGTTCTCTGCTTGCCGAGGAAGAACGCTCTGCATTCACGACTGCTCCCCTTCTCTCGCTCCCCGCCTCCTACTATCCTCCAACAACCACCATCCCCATCCGGTGCATCATCTGGCGCAGTTTCGGCATTGCCACTGCGCGGGCTTGCTCGGCTCCGCGTGCCAGCAGTCGGTCAAGCTCGGCGGGATCTTGCATGAATTGTTGGTAGCGTTCGCGCACCGGGGTCAGCTCGGCAATCACGGCTTCGGCCACCTTCAGCTTCAAATCGCCGTAGCCGCGTGCGCTGGCAAAATCGGATTCCACTTGTTCGGTGGTGCGCCCGGTGATTGCGCGGTAGATCGTCAGCAGGTTGTTCACCCCGGCGCGTTCTGGATTATCCGAGAAGCGAATTTCACCCGATGAATCAGTCACCGCGCGCTTGAACGAGCGTTCGATTTCCGCAGGGTCATCCAGCAATCCAACCGCATGGCCTCGCACACTGCTGGCACTTTTGGACATCTTGCTGGTGGGATCATCCAGCCCCATAATCCGCGCTCCAACCGTTGGGATCACAGGTTCGGGGATCACAAACGTTGGCCCATCCTGGCCATACAACCTGTTGAACCGCTCGGCAATGTTGCGGGTTAGCTCAACGTGCTGTTTTTGATCCTCACCCACCGGAACTTGGTCGGCATCGTACAGCAGAATATCGGCGGCTTGCAGCACCGGGTAATCCAGCAATCCGGTGGAGACGGATTCCTGCTTGGCCGATTTATCCTTGAACTGGGTCATCTTCTGCAACCAGCCCAGCGGGGTGACGCAGTTCAGCAGCCAGCAGGCTTCGGCGTGCGCGCTGACGTGGCTTTGGATAAACAGCGTGCTGCGGTCCGGATCAATCCCCGAAGCCAGATAGACCGCTGCAAGTGAGCGTGTCCGTTTCCGTAGCTCGTCGGGGTCCTGGTGGATTGTCACCGAGTGGAGATCAACGATGCAGAAGAAATTGATGCTGCCGCTATCCTGCATCTGGACCCAGCGCTTCACCGCGCCGATGTAGTTCCCCAAGTGTGGTTCGCCGGTTGGCTGCATTCCGCTGAAAGCCCGTTTTGGGCGATTCAGGTCAGCCTCCGTTGCAGCGATTGGATCTGATGCTGGCTGGGCCACCGAGGCCAAGCCTTCGTTATCTATTTCCATGATATTTCTGTTGCTTGAGTTTGAACATTAGAGCCGTTCCCCTTCCCTCCTTTTTTTCACTCCCCTGTTTCCCCACGTTCCAGCGCACGGCGCAGCTGCGGAAGGTGGTGCGGCTCGTGGTAGGTTGCCATCTGAAGCCAACCAAGCCCGTTCAACTCACCAAAAAACGGATGAGTGAAACTGGCGGGGTCCAGCAGCAACTGGCCGCTTTCCTGAAGCTCTGTCAGAAGGTGTTGGCGGGTTTGCCACAGCATGGCGATCAACTCGTCGCGGCTCATTTGGCCACGCGGGCTAACCCGGTCGGGGGCGATAGCGCGGCCATCGTCGCGCCGCTGCCCCGGGGCAATCACCACTGTTCGCATCGTCTGGCCTTTGGCGATGTTGCGAACCCACGCCAGCATTCTTGCCACCGATTCCTCCACACGGGCGATATGCTCAATCGTCTCGGCCCCGCTCCATTCATCGGCAACGGGCTTTGCAAACAGCACAGCATCGGAAGCCGCATCGGCCATGGCAAGAAGCTCCGCACGTGAGGCTTCAAGGCGTTGCACGCAATCATCAACGCCACCAAGTGCGGCAAGGTTGGGAAGGTTTCCGTGGTTCATTGATAGCGTAGATTATTGAAAGAAGAACGCAATAGCCAGCAGAACATACTTCTGCGCACGTGTGGCTGGTGTGGCCAGTAAAAAAATCTCCGCAAGCCATTGCGGAAGCAGTCGCTACGGCATATACTGCACGGGGTGCGTTTCTTGCTGCGCGCCAATGGCCACATACAGCAGATAGACCCCAGCATCCAACGGCTGCGGAAGGGTTTGCAGGTTAAATTTCACAGTATGCACACCCGGCTGGCAGACCCCCGCGAAGATGGGGTGAATAAGGCGCGAACTTAAATCGCGCAGCTCGATGATGCATTGTTGCGGCGAGCCTTCCACAGAGAACGGGATCGTGAGTTCCATCTGAGTACCCTTGCTGAAGCGATGCTGATTGTACGGTATAACATCCAACCGCAACAAAAATAACCGATGCGATTGCTGATCCGCTATTTCACATTGTTGACTTCGTACATGCGGGTAAACTGGCGCGGCGCGCTGGAGTACCGTGCAAATTTTTTGTTCGAGACGCTGCTTTCAATCTTGGAAGTTGGGATGTATCTGTTTTACTGGAAACTCTTCTTCGGGATTTCCAATGGCGTTGGTGGCGCAAGCTACGAGCAACTGGTGGCACTTATTGCATTCAACCATTGCATCTATGCCCTGCTGGACACAGTGATGGGGAATCACATCTGGGATGCGTCGGGGTTAATCATCAAGGGGCAGTTCGATGTGTTGCTGGTTCAGCCGGCATCGCCAATTTTCCAGCTGTTTTTTTCCGGCGCCCAGCCGCTGCATGCAGTCCAGTTAATCACCGGAACCGCAGTCTATTTTGCAATCAGACCGATCACCCCCGAAAGCATTGGGCTGTACCTGTTTGGAATCGTTGTGGGGGGGATGATTTTTGGGTCGTGGCTGGTAGCAATCCACGCACTCACGTTCCGGTTTGGGAACTACTTGATTGTGATTAAGCTGCTGTCGGTTATTCTGCACTTCGCAAAAAAGCCTGCCACTATTTTTTCTGGGATTGTGCGGTTTATTCTGTACACAGCAATCCCAGCGGCATACATAGGGACTGTTCAAGCCGAGCAGGTGATGAAGCCAGATTGGGGAACGATTGCGGCATTAGCTGCGCTGGCCGCGGTTGCTCCGTTCGTTGCGGGCCTGATCTTCCGGCGCGGCATGCGCCTGTACGAAAGCGGCAATTTGATTGGAGCGCGGATGTAGGCGCGCGCGCCCCCCACTCTTCCCTCCTACAGCCATTGATTGAAGCCGCAACGACAAAGCACCACGGATATGTCCTTCCCCCTGGCCCATCGGGACAACGACGGGAGAGTAGTTCTGGAAAACAAGAAGCGAACACCAGTTGACGGTATTCGCTTCTTGTGTAGATGGTTATGATAGGCTTCTTAAAAGTAAAAGTTCACCCCACCCTGCAATGCCAAATCGGTTCCGGTGTCATCAAGGAAGAAGATTTTCACCCCGGCCCAGGGTTGCATCAACGACCGAGGGTTCACGGTCACGCCGCCGCCAAGATTCAGCCGGAACCCTGTGTCGGTGAACGATTCCCCCGCAGCGGCTTGATAAATATCAATGCGGCCCGCAAGGCCAGCGATGATGAACGGCTCGATGGATGCCCCTCTCACAAGGAACGTGTAGCGGGCGTTCAGATCGGCAACAAGGCGGGTGGTGTTCTTAATCCCAAAGATGATTTCGGCACCGGGCTCGAAAAACATAGCTGCAGCAACAGGAAATTCGCCTAACGCCCCAACCATCAGGCGACCTTGATCTAGATATAAGCCAATTTTAGGGCCAAAGCCATACCCCTTTACCTGGCCAAATGCCGACGGTGCGGAAATGCTACAAAGCCCCAACAGGAGCAGCAGAGGAAGAATGCGGTTCAGTTTCATGCGGACGGTGTGAACGGTTGTTGAACGGTTTGCTGTTGATGCTGGTTGGTAGGCAACGGTGCGAATCTTGCTTAGCGGTGCTTCGGATAGGCTATTCATCGTAGGCTGCGTATTGGACGGGGCGCAAACTAACAAAAATCCCGGGCGTGTGGCATACACCCGGGATATTGGGTTATCGCTTGGCAGATATCCTACTCCGTGCTCCCTTTGCGGCGACGGGTTGGCTTGGTCGGCGGAGCTTCGTCGGTTGCGGGCTGATCGGCAGTGGCGGGGGTTGCCTCGGTGATTGTTTCTGGCATGGCCTCCGGTGTCTCAGCTTCCACAACTGCTGTTGTTTGCAGCAGTTGCACATCCACCACCTTGTTGAAGGTGAGGGTTCCATGTTCAACGTCGAAGCCGATGCGGATGTAGCCACCTTCGCCGAACTCGCCACGCAGCACCAACTCGGCCAACTCATCTTCGATGTACCGCTGGATTACGCGGCGCAGCGGGCGCGCGCCGTACTTCTCATCGTATCCTTTTTCGGCAAGGAACAGCTTGGCATGGTCATCAATCTCCACCGTCAGGCTCATGGTGCTTAGCCGCTTCAGCAGCAGGCGCATCTGGATGTCAATGATCTTGAAAATATCCTCACGCGTAAGCTGGCGGAAGACGATAGCATCATCAACACGGTTCAGGAATTCCGGGTTGAACAGCCGCTTCATGGAGTCCTCGATGGTGGAGCGCATCTCGTCGTACTTGTCGCGCTCCTGCGCCACGGTGAAGCCCATCGGCCCGCCAGCTTTGATGTCGCGCACGCCAACGTTCGAGGTCATCACGATGATCGTGTTCTTGAAGTCAACCCGGCGGCCCAAGCTGTCGGTCAGGATGCCGTCGTCCAGCACTTGCAACAGGATGTTGAACACATCCGGGTGGGCCTTCTCAATCTCATCCAACAGCACTACCGAGTAGGGCTTGCGCCGAACTTTTTCGGTTAGTTGCCCCCCTTCTTCGTAGCCCACATATCCCGGCGGCGCGCCAACAAGCCGGCTTACCGAAAACTTCTCCATGTACTCTGACATATCAATCCGGATCAGCGAGTCTTCGCTGTCGAACAGGTAGCGGGCAAGGGCTTTCACCAGCTCGGTTTTGCCAACGCCTGTTGGCCCCAAGAAGATAAACGAACCGATTGGACGGTTCGGATCCTTCAGCCCGGCGCGGGCGCGGCGGATTGCCTTTGCCAACTGCTCGATTGCTTGATCCTGGCCCACGACTTGCTGCTTCAGCGAGTCGGCCATTCGCAGCAGCTTGGCTGATTCTTCCTGGGCAATTTTGGTGACGGGGATTCCGGTCATCATCGCCACTACCTCTGCCACGTTTTCTTCATTAACATCCACCACGCGCTCGCTTGCGGTGATCTCCCAATCTTCTTTTGCCGACTCCAGTTCGGCTTGCAGCTTCTTCTCCAAGTCGCGCAGGCGTGCGGCTTCTTCGTAGTTCTGGCTTTTCACCACTTGGTTTTTCTGTTGCTTCACGTCCTCAATCTTCCCTTCAAGGTCAAGGATGTGTTTCGGCACAACGATAGAGCCAAGATGCACCCGCGAACCGACTTCATCCAGCACGTCCAATGCTTTGTCGGGAAGGAACCGGTCGGTGATGTAGCGTTCCGACAGGTGAACACACGCCTTGATGGCTTCGTCGGAGTAGCGGACGTTGTGATGCTCCTCGTACTTCTGGCGGACGTTGGAAAGGATTTGGATGGTCTCATCCACCGATGGCGGGTTCACCATGATTTTTTGGAATCGGCGATCCAACGCGCCATCTTTCTCGATGTACTGGCGGTATTCATCAAGGGTGGTTGCGCCGATGCACTGGATGTCGCCACGGGCAAGCGCCGGCTTGAACATATTGGAAGCATCCAGCGACCCGCTGGCCCCGCCGGCTCCCACGATGGTGTGAAGCTCATCAATAAACAGGATCACATCTTTCGCCTTCTCCAGCTCGTTCATCACCGCTTTCATCCGCTCCTCGAACTGGCCGCGATATTTGGTTCCGGCCACCAGTGCGGCAAGGTCCAGCGTGACGATCCGTTTGTCGTGCAGCACGCGGCTTACTTTTTTCTGGACGATGCGAAGGGCCAACCCCTCGGCAATGGCGGTTTTGCCAACGCCCGGTTCGCCAATCAGCACTGGGTTGTTTTTCTTGCGCCGCGAAAGTATCTGCGCCACCCGCTCAATCTCCTTCTCGCGCCCGATCACTGGGTCCAGCTTGTCCTCGCCGGCCAGCTTCGTCAGGTCCCGCCCGAAGTTATCCAGCACCGGGGTTTTCACACGTTCTTGGCGTTCTTTTCCGCCGCGCCCTTTCTCGCTTCCGCTGCTCCCCCCTTTCTCTGGGTTGCCAGCGGCCTTGCCGGTGTGGATGTTCTCAAGCTCCTGCCGGACCGCGTCGTAGGTGATGCCGAATTGGCTAAGGATTTGCGCGGCGATGTTGTCGTCGTCGCGAAGCAGCGACAGCAGAAGGTGCTCGGTTCCGATCACATCGCTTTTGTAGAGCTTCGCCTCCAAGTAGGTGATTTTCAGCACCTTCTCGGCTTGTTTTGTTAGTGGGATATTTCCGATGGTCAGCGTTCCGCCGGTGGAGCGGACGGTGTCCTCGATAGCTTTTTTGATTTTGAAAAGGTCGCCACCAAGATTGCGGAGAATCTTGACGGCAATCCCTTCTCCTTCGCGAATGATGCCTAACAGCAGATGCTCGGTGCCGATGTAGTCGTGGCACAGGCGCAGCGCCTCCTCGCGACTAAGCCGGATAACATCGTTAACTCGGTTGGAAAAATTGCCTTGATCCATTGCTTCTCTCTTGATCCTTCCATGCCCGTTCCGCTTGGTGTTGGTTTGCTGCGGTTCGGCAGGCGATGGTGTGAAGTTTGTAGTTGTTCTGTCCCCCCCCCCGCAACCCATGCTGATTAACGTTTGAACCGAAGATTCAGTGCAAAGCATTGCATCGGCACTTGTTGCTCTCCCCTCCGTGTTCCCCTTCTTCAGCGATTGACGTTCGCGGTTGCCGAACATCACAGGCGGCTTCGGTTGGGGCACACAGGTTGGGACACAGGCGGAACAGCTTGGTAACACCCCTTGGCCCCGCCACCACAAAAAACCTTCTTCCCCCCTTGCTGATTCCGTTGCTTCAATATACAGCCAAGCGTTGCTGGGGCTTCAGAAAAAAATAGGGGATGGGGGAAAACATCTATCGGAGGGGAAGAGTGAGGCAGAACGAGGCGAGGGATTCCCCAGCCCCGAACGGGGCGGAAGTCCCCAAGCCCAGCGGCGTAAGCCCTGGGATCGGTCGCGCGCCCATTGCTTAATCCCAAACGGCTTCTGGAAGAAATGACCCAGCCGGGCTTGGCTCGCTCCACCCCGACGACAACGCCTCGGCCTGCTGCAGCACCGTCTGCACCGCTGCATCCTGCAAATCTGGCGGATAGCCGTACTTGCGCAGAATGCGCTTCACAAGCACCCGCATCCGCGCCCTGGCCGAGTCACGATATGCCCAGTCCACCGACACGCTCTGGCGCAGGCTCACCAACAGTTCGTGGGCGATTAGCTTCAGTTTGTCGTCGCCCATGATCTGCACCGCGCTTTCGTTTTCGGCCAAGGCATCGTAGAAGGCGATCTCCTCGTCGGACAGGCCTTGTTCTTCGCCACGCTGGCGCGCAGCACGGATGTCCTTGGCCAGTTGGATCAGTTCCTCGATCACCTCGGCTGTGGTAATGGCGTTGGCGTGGTACCGCGCCACGGCATCTTCCAGACGTTCCGAGAACAACTTGGTCTGCGTCACGTTGGCTTTGCTGCGCGAACGGATGCCGTCGCTTAACAGCTTGCGCAAGGCCTCCATCGCAAGGTTCTTCTTCTCCATCTGCTGCACTTCGGCAAGGAACTCGTCGGAGAGGATGGAGATGTCAGGGCTTCTGATGCCGGCAGCGGCCAGGATGTCCACGATCTCGGTGGAGACCACCGCACGGCTGACAATCTGCTGGATCGCCAACTCCCGCTCTTGCTGGGTCATGCCGGACCCCGTGCCGCTCTTGACCAATGCTGCACGAATCGCCTGGAAGAAGCCGACCTCCTCGCGGATTTTGCGGGCCTGGTCGGACGCGGACGCCAGCGCGAACGACTTGGACAACGCCAGCACTGCGTCCTGATAACGACGGTGGGCGTTCTTCTTCCCTTCGCTCGTGGCCTCTTTTGCTGCCAGCTTCTGCTGCAAGTCAAGAATCCACTCGATGGCCCCAGCCATCATTGCAAGGCGTTCCTGTGGCGTGCCGCTCATGGCCGAGGCGTAGTCGAATCGGTGGTACATGTCGCGCACCACCTCGTACTTTTCCATCATCACTGCGATGGCTTGCGCCTCGTCAATGCCGGTGTTTTCCTGATCGCTTGATGAATACTGTTGCAGTGCCGACTTCAGGTTTTGCGCGATGCCGATGTAGTCCACGATCAGCCCGGCGGGCTTGTCGCGGAACACCCGGTTGACGCGGGCAATGGCCTGCATCAGGCCGTGGCCCTGCATCGGCTTGTCCACGTACATCGTGTGTATGCACGGTGCATCGAAGCCGGTCAGCCACATATCCCGCACGATCACCAGCTTCAGCGGATCCTTCGGATCGCGGGCGCGCTTGGCCAGCAGGTCGCGCCGGGCCTTGTTGCCGATGTGCTGTTGCCACTCCTGCGGGTCGCTGGCCGCACCTGTCATCACAATCTTGACCGCACCCGCGTTGTCGTCCGTGCTCTCCCAGTCGGGGCGCAGCTTGATGATCTGGTCGTACAGCCTCACGCAGATGCGGCGGCTCATGCAGACAACCATCGCCTTCCCATCCAGCCCCGCGGCCCGATCCTCGAAGTGAGCGACCATATCCCTGGCCACCAGAGCAAGGCGCTTGTCGCTTCCGACCAGAGCCTCGACCCTTGACCACTTTTTCTTGAGCCGCTCCTGGTCGGTCTCGGAATCATCCTCGGTCAGATCGTCCACCGCGGCATCTATCTTCGGCTTTTCTTCCTCGTCAAGTTCGATGCGCGCCAACCGCGACTCATAGTAGATCGGCACGGTCGCGCCGTCCTCGACCGCGCGGCTGATGTCGTACACATCAATGTAGTTGCCGAACACCGCAGGGGTGCTCACGTCGTGCGCTTCGATGGGGGTGCCGGTAAAGCCGATGAACGATGCGTTCGGCAGGGCATCGCGCAGGTATTTGGCAAAGCCGTAGGAGATTTCGCCGGTCTTCGTGTCCACCTTGGCCTTAAATCCGTACTGGCTGCGGTGCGCTTCATCGGCGATGACAACCACGTTGCTGCGTGTGGTCAGCGGCTCGGCAATCTCGCCGAATTTCTGCAAGGTGGTGAAGATCACCCCACCCGAGGCCCGGCTGAGGACCTTCTGCAGATCTTCGCGGCTTTCGGCCTGCACCGGCGTTTGCCGGATCAGGTCGCGGCAGCTCGAGAAGGTTGCAAACAGTTGGTCGTCAAGGTCGTTCCGGTCGGTCAGCACCACCAGTGTTGGGTTGGCCATTGCCGGATGCTTCACCAGTTGCCCGGCGTAGAACGCCATCAGCAGGCTTTTGCCGGAACCCTGAGTGTGCCAGATTACCCCGGCGCGCCGGTCGCCTTTTTTCTGCGATGTCACCGAAGGCAGACCGTAGCCGGTAGGGTCTTCGGCCACACCCTCGGCGGGGCTGGCAGCACGAATCGTGGATGCCACCGCGTGCCGCACCGCGTGGAACTGGTGGTAGCCCGCGATGATCTTGGCCAGCCCCGATCCGGTTTCGCCAAACACCGTGAAATCGCGCAGCAGCCAAAGCAGGCGGCGCTGCTGGAACACCCCCTCGATCAGGATTGAAAGCTCCGGCGCGCCCTTGGGGGCAACGCCTGTGCCGTCGGTGGTGCGCCAGGGCATGAAGCGCTCAAGGTCTGCCGAGAGCGAACCCACCCGCGCCGCGATGCCGTCCGAGGTCACCAGCAGCGCGTTGGTGTTGAACAGCTGCGGGATCTGTTGCTTGTAGGTCTGCAGCTGGTTGAACGCGGCCAGCAGATGCGCCCCCGCGCTCCCGGGTGCTTTCAACTCGATCACCCCCAGCGGCAGTCCGTTCACGAACACCACTACATCGGGCCGCCGGTTGCTCTGGCCATTGATCACCACAAACTGGCTGACCGCCAGCCAGTCGTTCCGCTCCGGATGCTCGAAGTCAATCAGTGCGACCTTGCCTGCGGCCAGCGTGCCATCCGTGGCGTAGTACTCCACATCCACGCCTTCGGTCATCAGCTTGTGCAGGCGGCGGTTCTCTTCCAGCAGCGATGGCAGTTCGGACTGCATTACGCGCTGCACGGCATCCTGCCGCGCCTCCGGTGGCAGTCCCGGGTTCAGCCGCGCCACGGCATCCTCGAATCGCTTCTTGAGCACGACCTCGGCGTGGCTCTCGCGCTCAGGCCGCTTGCCTTTATCAACATCGGCATCGGGGCCGATGTTTTCCTCCCGTTCGATGCTGTATCCCAGCGTTTGCAATTGCGCTAACAGTGCCAGTTCTATGTCGGCTTCGGAAAGAAAGGCCATTAGGGTTCTCCTTGTTCGTAATCTTCCGGCAGCAGGTCGCTGGCAAACTCGGCTTCGATCTGCTCGATGCTCGGCAGCGCCCGCCCCAAGTTCTCCGGTAAATCCCGCAGCAACTGGTACTCAGCCACGCCGATAGGTTTCTCGATTCCAGGCAGCGCATATTCGGCCACCAGTCGTTTTTTCTGCTTGCACAGCAGCAGGCCAATCGTGGGTTTGTCGTCCGGTGACTTCAGCCCGGCATCCACAGCGGCCAGATAGAAATTGAGTTGCCCTGCATGTTCCGGCTTGAACGCCGTGGCCTTCAGCTCCACCACCACATAGCACTTCAGCCGGGTGTGATAGAACAGCAGGTCAATGAAAAATTCGTCGCCGTCCACCTCTATCCGATACTGGCGGCCCACAAAGGCAAAGCCAGCGCCCAGCTCCAGCAGAAACTGGGTGACATGCCGCACCAGTCCGGTTTCAATCTCGCGCTCGTGGGCATCGTTGCCCAGCCCCAGAAAGTCGAACAAATAGGGATCTTTCAGGGCTTCCTGCGCAAGTGCCGAATGTGGCAAGGGAAGCCGCGCTTCGAAGTTGGTCACCGCCGCGCCCTGGCGTTGCTGCAAGCAGTCGCGGATGTTCGCCTCCAGCGTAGTGCGCGACCAGCCGTGCTGCACCGACTGCCCAGCGTACCAAGCGCGAGCCTCCGGCGCATCCAGCTTGGTCAGCAGGGTGACAATATGGAACCAGGGCAATTGGGCAGCAGGCTGCTGCCCAAATTGGCCGTCCGGGCAATGCTCTGCAAAATATGCCATGTACTTCAGGTTGCGGCTGGAAAATCCCCGCATCTCGGGAAAGGCGGCTTTCAGGTCGCGGGCAAGGCGGTCAATCACCTTCGCGCCCCAGCCCAGCCGCTGCTGGCGGTC
>JADZEY010000013.1 GCA_020850315.1 Armatimonadota bacterium
TCGGCAGCGTTGATAAACCGCAGCATCAGTTTCCCGCTGGCGAACTCGCCAATCATAAATCCCCCCGCGCTTGCCCCTTGCTCCTGTTCGGTGTTGATCGGGTGGGTGAACTCGCTGGGGGGATTCGGGGATTTCACTGGTTCCCGTTTTGCCCCCGCGCCGCTGATTGCAAACACTTTTGGGCAATGGTCGCAGGTGCGTTCGGGGTAGTTCAGCAGTTGCAGGCTGTGGTCGTGGCCGGCCATCATCAGTTGCACCCGCGCGCCGCTTCGGGCGATGATTGCAAGCAGGGTGTCGGCATAGGCTTGGTATTCCTGATTGCAGTTATCCTGGTTGCTGAGAAATTCGAAGGCTGCACGGTAGGGGTCGTCCCCTTCGCTTCGGCAGTTCCCGACATATCCCACCCTCTGCTCCTTCGGCAACCACCGCCGCCAACCGCCATGCTCCCCAACGGTAAAGGGGGAATGGTGAGTTGCAATGATGCGCCATTTCACCCCGGTTGCTGTTGCCGAACGCCGCAGCAGCCGTTCCAGACTGTCGAAGATCACCCCGCACTTGTTCACCCCAACAGCAAGGGGCAATCCGGAATCGAACAGGATGAACTCCACCGTGTCGGGCGCGCCTTCGGCAATGGCGCGGCGGATGCTGGTTGGGTGGCCGTAGTGGTAGGTCCATTCGGGGATTTGCGCGGCGTAGATATTCCCTTGCTTGCAACTGTTCAGCGGCATTGGGCCAACGGTTCGGCAGTAGTAATCGTGGTTGCCGGCAATGGCATGGACGTTCTGTTTCCCCAATGTTTGCAGCAACTGGGCGTGTGGGCCAAGAACATCGGCAATCAATTTCGCACGCTCGCGCTCGGGCTGGTTTAGGCCAATCGGGTAGAAGTTATCCCCCAAAAACAGCAACAGGTCTAACGGTTTTCCCTGTTGGCGCAAGGTGTTGCTCCACTGGTTCATCGCTTGCGCGCAGCCATTCAGCACCGGGCCGGCTTCGCCTGCATCGCCAATGGCAAAGAAGGTGAGTGGTTGCTGTGCGGCTATCAGGCAGGGGAACAGCAGCAACAAAAAAAGAGGGAGGAGACGATGGAAGAACTGCATATTTTGCGTGGGCAACATTATGGCTTGGTTGGGTAGGAAGATCGTGCAGGCCGTCTGCTTCTGTTGTGAGCAAGTGTTTTCGGCCAAGATTGCCGGAATTTACGGGGAACCCTGCCAACCAGTTTGACTCTAAGCCTTCCGTAGCGATTCGGCAACTCCTTCATCGGCAATGACGCAACTCACGGACGAGGAATTGATTCGGCAGACCCTTGAGGGGAAGCAGCACGCTTTTGCCGAGCTTGTTCGCCGCTACGAACGCCGCGTTTCCGTCACTATCAGGTCCGTCATTGGCGAGATTCCGCAGGATGAAACGGCCGATATCGCCCAAGATATTTTTGTGCTGGTGTTCCGGGCGTTGGGGGCGTTCCGTGGCGAGTCGCAGTTCAGCACGTGGCTAACCCGCATTGCATTGCGCCACTGCTACCGCGAATCAAAACGCCGCAAACGGAAAGGGTCGCTGTTCGTTCGGTTCGGTTTTGGCAACAGCGACGACGACCGCGAACCCCCCGAAGAACGGTTTGCCGGAACATCCAAAACCGACGCGCCAATCATTGCCGAAGAACGAAAAACAGCAGTGATGGAGGCCCTGAAAAAATTACCGGAGGAGTTCCGAACCGTGCTGGTGCTTCGGATTGTTGAAGAATTATCGGTGGAGGAAGTTGCCGAGATGCTGGGGATATCCACCGGAACTGTGAAATCACGGCTCTTCCGAGCAAAAGATAAAATGCGAGAGCTGCTTGCAGGGCAAGATGTGGAGATGGTCATCGAGAGTTAAGGCGGGGGGGGCGGTTGTCAGTGGTCAGTGGTCGGTGGTCGGTTGCAAAGAAAGTCATTAATCATTGGGAGAAGCGAGGGAGCTTCATCTGACACTCAATATTTTCACTTTTCACTTTTCATTCGACATTTCTCAACTATCCGATAATCATGTCACGCCAGACTATTGAACAGATCATGCGCCAGTCGTACGCGCCGCAGCTTCCATACGGGTTTGCCGAACGTGTGGCCCGTGTGGTGATGTCGCCGGAAGGGAAATCCACAGTGTGGGATCTGATGCTCAACTTCTCCCCACGAATCAGCTTGGCGTTGGGTGCGGCAGCCACAACCTTGCTGGTGCTTGGTTTTACTGGGTCGGGTCCACACATCATTGAGGCCATTGACCAATTCGGCACACTTAGCTCAATTCTACCGTTCTGATGAACACGCGCACTAAAGCAATCTTCGGGCTTTCGGCAGTTTTCCTGATTGGGGTGATCTGCGGCGGCACGATTGTGGGCCTTGTGATCCGCGACCGCGTCCGCGATACACAGCGGATGAAGGAGAAGGAGGGGTTCTCCGAAGCGTTCCTTGATCGGTTAGAGGTCACGCAGGCCCAGCGCGATTCGCTGCGGGGATCGTTAGAACAGGCCTACGAGGAGATCCGTGCGCTGCGAAGTGCCGCGCAGGAGGAATACCAAGAGGTGCTGGACACCCTGCGGAAGCGGGTCTATCCACGCCTGACAGCCGAGCAACGTGTACGCTACGACAGAATAGAGGAGCGCGTGCTTCCGCCGGAACTTCGCCCGCACCGGAAAGGGCCGCCGCCCATTTCCAGAATGGAATCACCGCCGGCATGGCCACAGCCAACCGCCCCAGCCGCAACCGCAACCCCGCCGCACGACACAGTGCAACCGGCAACGCCAGCGCAGGCCGTTCCGCCAAGTAAATCGAAAGAACCTACTGGAGGGACGCTGAAAGAGAACAACACAGTCCCCCCAGCAACGCCGCCGGTGGCTGCCGAGCAATTGGCCGAACAAATTGTGGGAGTTTACACCTCCCATTACAGCGACCTAACCGAAGATCAGCAACAGAGGATAGCCTTCAATGTTGATCGAACGATAGGAAAGTTGAAGCTGATTATGGAAGAAGATAGCGACGGCTTTAAGGCAAGAAAGCGGTTAGTGAAGTTTGCCGTTGCAGGGATGCACAAGCGTATCTTGGACAATATTTTAACCGAAACGCAACGGGAATCTTACCAGGGTATCCCCCGGCAAGTCAATCAGGTGTTGCGCTCCTACGTGATGGAACAAATCGGAGGTTGGGAAAGGGAATAGAGTTGTTCGGAAATGGTTTCTCAGAGCGAGATCATCGGCTGCTCGAGGGTGATCCGAACATCATAGCCTTCTCCAGATTCTACGGTAAGCATTGCCATTTGGGCAAGCGTCAGCATTGGAACGGTGTGGCTGCAATCGAACTCCGTCACCACGGGGTACTCACGCTGGCCAATAATTTCCAACAGCAGTTCATCCAACCCGAACGGCGCATTTTGCTGGTTGTAGAACTCTGGCTTCCCAACAATCAACCCTGCAATCTGGTCGAACACCCCCATCAATTCTAATTGCCGTAGCGCACGTTCTTCCCCTGCAAGCGGAGCGGCTGCATCCTCGGTGATTAAAATTTTTCCGGTAAGGTCGGGGAAGTAATCGGTTCCGGCAGCCGTGCATAATGTGTTCAGATTTGCCACAATGATTGGCGCGGTGATTGTGCCGGGCCGCAACGCACGCCAACCAGCATTACGCTGATATTCACGCGGAACGGTTTTCCATTCCTCCTTCCCTTTTGCATCGCGGAAGTGATTGCTCCAGTGGTCGGGCGGAAGAAGCAACCGGCTGCCGGAAGTGTGGCGTTGGACAGCGTCCAACCACGACTCCAAACTGTAGGGTTGAATCGTTGGCCATTCGCCAAACGTTGGCATCACGGCTGGGCCATAAAAGGTGGAAACCCCAGCGCGAGCCAAGATTGCAAGATGAAGGGAGGTGACATCGCTGTAGCCGCAGAAGATTTTGGGATTGCTGCGGATAACATCAAAATCCAGATAGGGGATCATGCTGCTGGAATTCCACCCGCCGATGCAAGAGATAATGCAAGCAACATCTGGGTTCAGAATCAACTCCATGAACTCCGCAGCTCGTTTTTCTGGGGTTCCGGCCCGGTAGCCTTGCGTGCGGCAACTGCTGGTCAGCATTCCTTCTACCACGCTAAAGCCTAACGAGCGGAGCACACTAACCCCATGCAGATATTTTTCGCGGTACAGCACGTTAGCGGGAGTGGAAGGGGTAATCACCCCAATGGTTCCACCCGGAGGTAGCATCGGCGGGAAAAGAATTTGTTGATGCATTTGGCTCTGAATTCGGATATTTTGTCACTGCTCTTCTTCCTCTTTTTTTTCCCCCCTCGTGCCTTTTGCCTCGCTTCACTCTGCGTCTTTGCGTGAACCCTAAAACCGCACACCCCGCACTCCACCCCACGATGTCCCAAACCAGACACCATCCCCCACCAAAACCCCGCACCGCCCCGATGTCACCTCCGATGTGATTGCCTTGAACGGCTTGCCCGGGGTAGAACTGGAATACAGCCCGTTGCTGGTGGCAACCACAAGCTGGCTGCCAGCCGAGATCAGACAGAGTAGCTCTTCCCCTTTTGCCGGGCCGCCCGGTGCTTTCCGCCACGACGTTGTTGCTGGATTGAAGGTGTACAACTGATCGCTTACCCGCCCGAAGGATGGGAAGGTTCGGACAATCGCGTACAGCGTGTTCCCCTGCCATGCCAGCTGGTTGATATCGGCCCCTTCCGGCAACCCTTTTGTCGTCCTTTTCCAACGTGTTCCGGCATCGGTGCTGGTGAAGATCCCTTCGCCCGATATAGCTGCCCAGAGTGTGTCACCGTTGACCAGTAGTGCGGTCATCACAGTGCTGGCTTGTTCGCCAATGGGGATGTTTTTCCAAGTCTCGCCATCGTCGGCAGTTACGAACAGTCCGCCCCATGTGACAGCGTAGAGTTTGCTGCCATTGCTCACCAGTTGGGAAACCTGCTTGTCTTCTGGAAACCCGCCCGACAGTGGAATCCACGACGCGCCGTTATCGGTGGTGCGTTGTATCCCGCCATAATTCATGCCAGCATACACCGCGCCGTTGTGTTTCCCCACCGAGCGCACCCAGCGATCGGGCCCGGCGGGAAGCCGTTGCCAGCGTGCATCCCCTTTTGCCGTCGAATAGACACCGTTTTCGGTTGCGGCAAACACCATCTCCCCGAACTCTACCAAATCGTTTACGGCGGTTGCGGTTACGCCGTTCATCTGCGGCTGCCACGTTTGGCCCTTGTCGCTGCTGCGATAGATTCCGGTTGTGGCGGCGGCCACCAACTGGCCCCGGTGTGTGGTGAGGTCAACGATGTCGGCTGGGGCGTTTTCCATCTGCTTCCATGTTGTCCCTGCATCGCTGCTGATCCACGCGCCCGACTGGCGAAGTTCAGCAACCATCACGCTGCCGCTTTGCCACATCTCACAATATCCCTCACCGATTTGAGCTTGGATAAATCCGTTCCATGAGTCCCCCCCGTCGGCACTGGTGAATGCCCCTTTGCTTCCGGCGGTGAACAGCTTTCCGTTGGCCCGAATCACCGTATGCCCCCAGTTCAGTTCTGGAAGATCGTTCAGGATCATCTGCCACGTTTTGCCGCCGTCCCGGCTGCGGGCCGGGCCGTCGCCGGTGGCAACGTAGATAGCCCCGCCATCGGCCATGATGGATTGGATGCTGGTGCTGATTATGCCTTCGTTGCGGGGGATAAGCTCGTTCCCTTTCAGCACCATTAACCCTTCAATATCGGTTCCCACAAACAGTTGCTTGCCGATCATTCTCAGTGCTGTGATGTTCTTCCCAATCACTTCGCGGGGTGAGATAAGTTGCTTCCACGACGCGCCATTATCGCTGGTGCGGAAGATGCCGCCGTTGCGCGTTCCAGCATACATCGTTGTGCCGTCGGCGGCCAGCGAAAGGATTTCAAGGTGGTTGTTGCCGATGTTTGTGGCTTGCCAACGCGCACCATTATCCTTGCTGGCATACACATCCCCCGTTTCCGTTGCGGCAAATAGAAATTCTCCGTTGGAAACAATCGCGTTCACCTTTCCCCCAAACGGGCCCGGTGCTGGCATCACCTGCGCCGAAGCTGAGGTGGAAAACAGCAGGGGGGAAGGCAATAGGGTGAAAAGCAACAGGGCAAGAACAAGCTGAGATGAAAGTTTGAGCATCCGATTATCGGTGATTGAGATTGGTGAGAAAAGTTGAGTTCGGGGGAAGTGCCAGATTAATCCCCACCGCCGCATCCGCCACACCCGGAACAACCGCTGTCGCCGCCACCGCTGTCGCTTGATGAGCTATCGCTGCTGCTGCTGTCGCTTCCCCAACCACTGCTGTCCGATTCGCTTCCGGAAGCACCTGCATCACTTTCTGTGGTGGCGGTGGTGGTGCTGCTGCCAAGCCAGTAGCCACCGGTGTCGGCGGCAACGTAGCTGCTGCCGGTTGATGCGCTGCACTGGCGGTTTGTTCGCTTGGTTTGGCGTTGTGCTTTGTGCCGCACTTTAAGGCTCAGCATCACCACGCCAACAATCACAGCGATAGGAATGGAGAATGCCAGAATCAGCGCAATGCTTCCGCCATCGCATCCGGTAAGGAGTAGCCCCAACAGCGCAGCCGCAGCAACAATCCCAACCGCGCCAACCGTTGGCTTTCGGATCACCCAGTGGGTGCGGCTGGAAACTTGACGGATACGGCTTTCGGCGGCAAGACGCACCGCAGGCGCGGGCCAGATGTCGGCAGGCGGAGCAACGCCAAACGCCGCTTGGTAGGATTGCAGCGTCCGCGCATACCAATCTTGGAACTTTGCTCCTTCGCTATTCCCCCCTTTTGTTGGCTGGTGATGCAGCGGCTCGCGCAGGACGTTTGGGCAAAGGTCATCCCAGTAGCTGCGGGTGTAGGTCAGGTGAAGATGCCAGGCTTGATCCACATCCACCGATGGTGTTACCGGATGCCCGGCAGCCATTGCCAGAAACAGGAATCGGCGATACTCCTCGATCACCCGCTCGGTGTGGCGTTGGCTCCAGCTATTTTCGCGGGCAAGCCGCCGGCTGAAGGGGAGCGCGGCGCCCGGCTGATCCAGTTGGAATTGAAGCAATCGGCTCCACAATTCCTGGTGCGTTGTTGGATAGGTCTCCATAAATTATGCTCAAACTCCTTTTGTTTGAGTATAATTTACCCTTTGAACCGGAACCTCAATAGAATGAAAACAATCAACCCTCTTCGCCAGCTTTTCTGCATAGCTCTTCTCCTTCTTCCTGTCCCCCTCCTTGCTCAAACTCGTGTGGATACGTTGTTCACCATGAGCGATGGGGTGCAGATCAATGCCATCTACATCCGCCCCGCTGGTGCGCCGCCGCCGGGCGGGTTTCCGGCGTTGGTGCTGGTGCATGGGTTCGGCGGATCCAAGCGCGATTATGGCAATAGTGCTGCCCCAATCTATGCCGATAGTGGCTACTTCTCCGTTGCCTACACCGTCCGCGGGCAAGGGCGGCCCGACCCCGCAACCATGAGTGGTGGAGAGTTCGAGTGGTTCACCACCCCGCGCGAACTGCAAGATTGCCAAGCCATTATCGAATGGCTGCGCGGGCGCGCCGATGTGAACCCCGAGCGGGTGGGAATCGAAGGCGCGTCGCAGGGAGGCCTGACTGCGTGGGGCGCGGCGATTGCGCAAATGAACATCCGTTGCGCTGTGCCGATTGTCGCTTCGCCAACCTACTCCCGCTCGTTTACCAAAAACGGCACGGTCAACTACTTCGTTGCACGGGCGTTGTGGCTGGCAAAATCACTTGGGTTGATTGAGCTTGCGCCGATGATGCGCGACACCCTGTACAACGCCATCTCCACCGGCAACTACGCGCTGACTTCTGCGGTGATTGCTGCGCGGGATATTGATGCCAACATCCCCAACGTCACTATCCCGATCTTCATGCAGCTTGCTTGGCAGGATGACCTTTTTAGCGGGAGTGAGTTCTTCCCAGTATTCCACGCGCTTCGTTCTCCAAAAAAAATGCTGGTTTGGCCCGGGCAGCATGGTGTCCCAAGCGGTGACATTGGCCAGATGCGGCTTCAGCAGACGCTCCGTTTCTACCGCCGATTCCTTCGCGATGACCTTGCCGAAACCATCATGTCGGCTGATTCCGCTGTTGGCTTGACCGATGCCACCACGGGGCAGCTGCACTGGTTCGCCGAACGCGATTCCACAACGTTTCGCCCAACGATTCCCACAGGCCACCAGATGTTTTTCAATGCTGCTGGGGCGTTAAGCACTGGGCCAAACAACTCTACACTGGCCTTCCCAACGTTCTATCTGCAAGGGGTTAGCAACGAATCTTTGACGTTCCGCAGCGAGAAGTTTCTGCAGGATAGGCAGTTCGTTGGGGCGGCTGCCGATCTGCAGATCACATCCAGCGCAGTTCCGCATCAGGCGGTTGTGCAGTTGTGGGAGTTCAATCCGGAAACGAAATCCAGCAAGCCAATCACACGGGGGGCGTGGGAATCGCGGGCAAGCACATCGGGGCGGTATCAGTTTGAGCTTAGCCCACAGTTGTTCACGATCCGCAAGGGGAACCAGGTGGAGGTTCGGGTGAAGTTCGGTTTCCCCTCGCTTCCGGCCAATCCGCCGGCGGATGAGTTCGGGCAAATCTCCTTCCCCCCGCAAGCCAACAGCTTCGACACGCTGTGGGGCGGCGGCGCGTTCCCAAGCAGCATCATGCTTGTTCTACCCGGCCAGACAAGCGGGGTGGAGCAAGAACACCCAGCAACGCAGCAGACCACAGCAACAGCAGTGGTGCGCCAGGGGGAAGAATCCGCGGAGTTTTCAGGCCTGATTCTGGACCAGTGGGAATTGTTCAACACGTGGGGCCAGCGCGTGGGGGGAAGCAATGCAAAGGGGGCATTATCGCTATCTCCGTTCGTGGCCGGGGCATACTTTCTGCGGCTCCGCGTGGGGAATGATTGGCGGAATATCCGCGTGTTGATCCTTCCGTAAAGCAGGCGGTGGCGGCGCGGAATCCCTTCCCATGCTGTGACATTTGCCACGGGCAAAGTATCTTTCCCAAGATTGCTCCCGATTCCCGTGTTAGCCTTCTGTGTGGTTCTCCCCTTCCCGAAACTGTCAACCTCAATCCATTTTCTGCATTGCTTATGAATCTGCGGTACGTGGTTCCCCTGTTCTGGCTGCTTGCTGGGGTGTGCGCTTCGGCGTTGGCGCAGCAGCAACCCAGCGATAATCCCACCGAGGCATCGCTTGGCGTGTTGCCGGAAAACGCTGCCCAGCAACCTCACTTCCTTCCTCTTAGCACCGATTCGCTTCCAACTCCTTCCGCCGCCCCAGTTGATACCACAGCATTTGGGATGTGGGACGACCGCTTCGGGCTTCCGGGGTTGGATGGCCCAGTCACGGCAATGGCCGCCGATGGGGCCAACGTGTTTGTTGCTGGCAAATTCACCAATGCTGGCGGAAAGCACGTGAACCACATAGCAATGTGGGACGGAAGCGCGTGGCAGGACGTTGGCGGCGGGGTGGATGGCTCGGTCTATGCCATTGCTGTTCGCGGGGAGCTGGTGTATGTGGCCGGGGCATTCACCCGCGCAGGCCGGCGCGCGGCGCGGAACATCGCGGTCTTCAATCGGAAAACAGGTGAGTGGGGGGCATTGGGCCAGGGGATTGGCGGGCATCAGTTTAGTTACGCCAGCACGCTTTGCTTTGTTGGCGACCAACTGTTTGTTGGTGGGCGATTTCTGACAGCGGGGGCAATCGTGGCGGTGAATATCGCCCGGTGGGATGGCCAGCGGTGGGGGCGCGTCGGGACCGGTGCCAACGGCTACGTGTTCGCGATGGAGACCGACGGAACCAGCCTGTACGTTGGTGGCCGTTTCACCGTTGCCGACGATAAGCCGATCCGCCGGATTGCCCGCGTGGACCCAGCCACCAACCAATGGACCGAGCTTGGCGGTGGGCTTGCTGATTTCGTTTCGGCTATCTACAAGGACCCCCGCGACGGCGCGATCTACGTCGGCGGCGCGTTCTACACCAGCATGGACACCAAGGACTCGCTGCAACAGCTTGCCCGCTACGATGCCACAAACAACCGCTGGCAACGGCTTGGTGGGGGGATTTCTTCATTCTTCCTGCTGCCTCGTGTCTATTCTATCCTTGCTGTTGGGAAGTATCTGTACGTTGGCGGAGTGTTCGACAAAACCGACACACTGAATTTAGGTTGTCCCGACCGCGCCGGCGTTGGCGGCCGCAACGGAACCTGCGACCGCACCTACAACCTTGCCCGCTGGGATGGCCAGCGGTGGGATGTGATGCGCCGCCCAACACACGCCGCTAACAGCAGCGGGCTGGTCCAGACTTCGCAAGGTGAGGTGCTGCGGAACCTTGAGGTTGCTTCGGTGATCGCGCTGAAATTGGACCGCAATGGGGAGATGCTTATTGGCGGGGAGTTCAACTACGCAGGGCCGCTTCAGGAAAGATATGTTGGGGTGAACCCCGGCTTTGCCCGCACTTCCGATAACATCTACCCCAGCAATATCTGCAAGTTCGATGGCGACACCACGTGGTCAATTTTGGGGAATGGAATGGGCGGCCCGCTGTTTGCCCTGGCCCACGACCCAGCAACCAACGACCTTATCGTGGCAGGGAATTTTGCGACCGCCGGAGGAGTGAAAACCAAAGGCATTGCCCGCTGGAATATCTCATCGGGGAAATGGGCAAAACTGAAGGAGGGGATTAACGGAACGGTGCGGAGTGTGGTCTCCGTTGGCGATGATCTGTACGCCACCGGAACCTTTGCCGCGATTGATGGCCAACCTGTGAATCACGTTGCCCGCTGGTCCCGCACAAGCAATGCGTGGTCGGCGGTGGGAACCTCACCCCTTACCACTGGCGGCTTCGCGCTTGCTGCCGACCAGCAGAATATCTATCTGGGGGGGAACAACGGGGCATTTGTTTGGAACGGCTCGGCTTGGTCGCCGCTGGGGGGAAATCTGAACGGCTCGGTGCGGACGATTCTTGTTCAGGGGGATCGCATCTACGTGGGCGGGGCGTTCAGCAAAGCCGGAAGCGTGAACGCCAGCAACATCGCTTGCTGGAACAAGGCAACCCAGCAGTGGAGTCCGCTGGGAAGCGGTACCGGCGGGGTTGTGAACAGCATGGCGTTCAATGGAGGTGACTTGTACGTTGGCGGGCAGTTCAACAATGCTGGCGGCGCGCCCTGCCGGAACGTTGCTGTGTGGCGGGCATCAACGCAAACATGGAGTGAGCTTGGCGAAGGGATCACCGGCCCAGTCAACGCGGTGGCGGTGCAGAACGGATCGGTCTTCTTTGGCGGCACGTTCTATGATGTGGAAGGCCGCGTGATGGACAACATCGTCCGCTGGAGCGGCGACCGCTGGTACGACGTGTACGGTGGTGTGCTCAGCGATCAGCGCACAACATTGGTCAACGCGCTGTTAGTGCTTGGCGATGACCTGTACGTTGGTGGGAATTTTATCCGCACCGGCGGGATCAGTGCCTACTATCTTGGCCGCTGGACACGGTTCACCACTGGATTTACTTCCTCCATCCAGCAGCCCTCGGGTGCTGGGGTGGCCGCAAGCCTTCCGGTGCAATGCTATCCCAACCCGTCGTCGGGCCAACTCAGCTTTTCAATTCCGATAGCAACCGCTGGGGATATCAGTATCTCCATCGTTGCTTCCGATGGCCGCCAAGTGGCAACGCTTTCCCAGCCGAACGCCGAGCAAGGGGTTCACACCATCACGTATCACGGCAGTGAGCTTCCGGCAGGAACCTATTTCTACCGCGTTCAACAAGGGGAACAATTCGCCACCGGAACGTGGGTGATCCTTCGATAGCCAACACTTCACGCCTTGCTTCAATGAACGCACACAGCACAGCAATGACTTCTTTCTCTACTTCTGTCCGATATTGGATTGCTGCCTTGATCCTGCTTACGGCCCACCGCGCCATTGCCCAGAACCCCGATGATAGAAATTGGGATGATGAGTTCGGCGCAAGCGGAAGCAACGTTGGCATGGGAAGCGAGCTGTACGCGCTTGCCGTGGGCAACGGTGTGATGTATGCTGGCGGATCGTTCCTAACTGCCAATGGCAAACAGCTATCGCGCATTGCCGAGTGGGATGGGGCTTCCTGGAGGCCGCTTGGCAACCCGGGAGCCGAAGGGGTGGATGGCCCCGTGTTCAGCATTGTGGTGAAAGGGGATAGCGTGATTGTTGGCGGGCAGTTCAGCACGGCGGGCGGGGTTCCGGTGAAAAATATCGCCGTTTGGAAACGGAGCACCAACCGCTGGTTCCCGTTGGGGGAAGGGGTGTTCGGCGGAGCCAACGCCTACGTCTCCTCCATCGTCAATCGTGGTGATACCATCTTTGCTGGCGGCCAGTTCACTACCGCCGGAACGGCAACCGCTAACAACGTTGCGGTGGCAATCAACGGGGAGTGGAAATCGCTGGGGACAGCAAATCAAAATGGAGTTGGCGGCACGGTAAACTCGCTGGCAATATTGGATAATCGCTTGTACGTTGGCGGAAATTTCACCCGCGCCGGAAACCGCGCCGTCAACAGCTTGGCCCAGTGGACTGGTGTGTGGAATGATGTTGGCGGCGGCGTTGCCGGGTATGTGAACACACTGGCCGTTTCCCCATTCAACACGCTGATGGTTGGCGGAAAATTCAACACCGCCGGAACCGACACTGTGATGAACCTTGCCATGTGGAATGGCTCGAATTGGGCCAATAACTCCCTAAGCGAAAGCGATCTTCAGGATCATCCCGACAGCAACCTTACCGGTAATCGGAGCCTGTACGAAGGGTTGATTGATGGCGAAGTTCGCTCCATCATGTTTGTGGGAACGGATATGTACGTTGGCGGAAACATCGCCCGAGCCTTCCCCGGCGGAGCCACCTTCCAGTACACCCCTATCTCCCACATCGCCCGCTACGAACACTTCAAAGTAGGCTACAGCTATTTCTACAACCTGCGGCAAGGGGTTGATGGCTACGTGAACGCAATGGCAACCGATGGGAAAAATCTGTATGCCGGCGGGCAGTTCATTAACGCCGGCGGGCTTACCGCAAACTATGTGGCGCGGTGGGATGGCCGCGCTTGGTTCACCCTGGGGGTGGAGATTGGGAACACGATCACCGGGTTGGCAGTGAAGGATAAAAAGGTCTATGCAGCCTGGAGCACCACACCGATTGGAAGCAGCGAACCAACGGGGCACATTGTGCAATGGGATAACCCTGGCTGGTCGGGGGTGGCCGCGCCAGTGGCTGGCCAAATCTACAGCGTCCACCGCACTGGCAATGATCTTATCGTTGGTGGCGCGTTCGTCAACGCTGGCGATCAGGTGGCGGTGAACGTTGCACGGCTGAACCTTCTGGATGGAACGTGGCATCCGCTTACCCGTGGCAGCGGCGTGGCGGGGGGGGATTTCAGCTACGTGCAGACGATTGCCGAACACGCCGGCGCGCTCTATCTGGGGGGGGAGTTCACCGTGGCCGACACAATCGCTGCGCGGAACATTGCCATGTGGGAACCAAGCTCCGGACGGTGGTCAGCGTTTGGGCAGGGATTGGATGGAGCGATCCGTGCAATTGCTGTTGCCCCGAACGGTGATGTGTACGCTGGCGGGGAATTTCTGACTTCCGGCCTGGACACCGTTCGCCGCATTGCCCGCTGGGATGGCCAACGGTGGAACCCAATGCTTGGCGGTGTTGATGCCACGGTGCGCGCCATTGCAATCAACGGCGATAACATCTACGTTGCCGGGGATTTCGACACGGTGGATGGCCGCCCCATGAACCACATTGCCCGCTGGGACACCCGAACCAACGACTGGCACCCGCTGGGCCGCGGAATCGAAGGACACTTCGCTCCCCAGATCACCGCAATGGCTGTGGTGGGCCGTCACCTGTTTGTTGCCGGGTTCTTCCCACTGGCCGGCGGCGATAGCGTCCGCAACATTGCCCGCTGGGATGGAAGCGAATGGAACACGCTGGGAAGCGGGCTGAACAATAACGCCTACGCGCTGGCAGTGGAGGATAACCGCCTGTATGTTGGCGGCGCGTTTACCGAAGCAGGGGCAAAGCCCGCCATTTACATCGGCCTGTGGCGCGAACAAGCGTTGGGGGTCCAGCAGCCGTCGGCTGTTGCTGGGGTGCTACGGTTGCGTGTGGCTCCAACCATCACCCCCGATCAAACAACCATCACCCTTCAGCTTCCCCGTGCCGACAATCTGAGAGTTGCAGTGATAGATCCGTTGGGTCGGATTGTTCAGCAGCTTCCGCCACAACAGCTTCCCGCAGGGACTCACAGTGCGGTGATAGATCTGCAGCAGCTTCCGCAAGGGCAATACTACCTGCTGTGCCAAACCAGCCAGCAAGCCGATAGAGCAATCGTGCAAGTGGTGCGGTAGCCAAAGGGTGATAACCGAAGGGGGCGATGCTTCACCCCCGAACAACAGCAATGCGGTCATGGAGGATGATCTTTTCCATGACCGCATTCTTTTCTGCCCTGCTATTTCACCAACCCATCCGTTCGCGCAGGCCAACAATCTGCGCAACGTGGTTTCCGCCGTGGACTGCGTACAGCTGGATAATGTTATGCAGGCTCATCACTCCATTTTCTGGATGGAAAGCTGTTCTGTCCCAATCGCCATCACTAAGCGACGCAAGCAGCACGGTCCACCGCTGATGCAAGCCATCTATCAGTTGCAGCGATGATTCAACGGGAAGCTGGTTGTCGGGCAAGGTTGCCCAATTATCTTGGTCGTAGGGCTTCAGCGTTGGGTGATCCTCGGCCAGCATCAGCTTGGTGCGGATAAATGCGTTCAGGTGGGAATCGGCAACGTGGTGGACCACTTGCCGCAGGGTCCATCCGCCATCGCGGTATGGCGTGTCCAGCTGCTGGTCGTTCAGCCCAGCCACGGCATTCCGAAGCTGTGCGGGAAGGATATTGATTGCGGCGATTTGTTCGGTGTACATAATGTTTTGTTGGATTGGCAAGGTTCACACGACTGGTACGTGCAGGTCTTCGGCTGCGCTAAACTATGCTCAGAACTACATGGGTTGCAAGAACTCTATCGCTACCATTCCCGCCGAAGCAGGAACTGGCAAATCTACGAAGTACATCTATCCTCGCAGGGGTTTCCAAACCCCCTGTATTCAAGCATAGTTTTTTTTGACCTGAGTGAGAATATCTCTCTCCTTCGTTGTCTTTATCAAGCATGGCAATTCGCGTAAGTTCCCGCGAAGCTGAAACCTGAACCAGTTGAACCATGAACATCAGAACCACCATCGCACTCTTTTTCCTGCTTGCCACAGCAAGCATGACTCTCCACGCCCAATCCACCGACACCATCGTTCCCAACCCAAAAGCCGTGCTGCTGAAACGAATATGGATGATTCGTGGGTCTTCCGGTGGAGGAGAACAGATTGGAATGGGGGCAGGTTCTGTTGAAGATGTGAACCATGACTCTCTTTCGGACGTTGCCGTCTATAGAGCCAGAGATGCACGATGGAATCTATACTTAGGAGATAGGAAGACTGGGGCAACGGCATCTTCTTGGGTGTTTGATTCATCAGCATCAGTTCCAGCATACCCAACGGTTGGATACTTTTTTGGTGACAGCCAACAAATCGTGGGATTCCCTCGATACGAGCGAACAGATACGTTGGGTCGAGCCCAGTTTTTTTTGAAGTACAGTTTGTTCAAGGTTGAAGGTGGGTCATTGCAATCCGAGCCGTTTATGGTGTTTGATCCATCGGCAACGATACTCTCGGGTGGTGAGTTGAGTGTCAGCGACATCGTAGCCCGGGATCTTGACAATGACGGTGATGACGAGCTGATTTTGGTCTTTGGTGCTTTTCTTCGTGAAGGTGTCCGCAGTAGCATTGGTGAGATATGGATTTATGAAGGCGGCCCGAACTTCCAAGTGGATTCGCCAACGGTTGTCCTTCGCGATATTGAGAGCAATGGCGATGACTTGAGAGCCACCATCGCAGATTTCAATGGTGACCGATACCCAGACATCCTCCTGACAGGATCGTATGATAACCTCCAATGGGTCAATAAATACAGATTCTTTTGGGGCAAGCCCTCCTTGCAACAGCTGTCAGAGTATCCGGACCATTCCCTCACACTCAATGATGCTGCTGTTGGTGTTACCTCACTTCCGGCGATTGGTGATTTTGATAGGGATCAGATAGCTGACATCGCTGGATCAAAGCTCCCATTCACACCGTTGTTCCTGTCAAGCTCGGGCAAACCAATCACCGAACGGACGTTCCGGATGGATGATGCTGACCAGATACTCTACACTCCAGAGTTTTTTGCAGAAGGTGCCGTTGGTCCTTTGAACGACAGCCTCGAACAGCGTCCGATGCTGCCGTTGTTTGGCCCATCACCATTGGGTGGTGCAATGCTGAAAGTTCTCTCAACGAACCAGCAGCCGATAGAGGCAAGCTACGATGCGTACTACGGTGGTGCGTACGATGGGATAGGTCCGTACAATGTGTTTGGGAAAGACATACCAACGGGTGACGTAAACGGCGACGGCTGGAGTGACTACATGACGGCGCAGCCGAAA
>JADZEY010000014.1 GCA_020850315.1 Armatimonadota bacterium
CGGGGGAGGGTTGGGTGGGGGTACAAGGCAGAGGGGAAGAAAAAGAGCAGACAAAACAAGAATGCAAAGCATTCCCCCCAAAGCCCTCCACCGCTTCGCGGGGGAGGGTTGGGTGGGGGTACAAGGCAGAGAGGGGGAAGAAAAAGAAAGGCAGCCAGTGTTGCCATCGCTTCCCCAGAGACCTCACCCCCTGCCCCCTCTCCGCAACAAGAACAGAGAGCAAAGCAAGCGTAGTTGGCAGAGAGGGGGAAGAAGAATAGACAAAACAAGAATGCAAAGCATTCCCCCCAAAAGCCCTCCACCGCTTCGCGGGGGAGGGTTGGGTGGGGGTACAAGGCAGAGAGGGGGAAGAAAAAGAAAGGCAGCCGTTGCTGTTGACGACACTCCCCGCCGCAGCAGAGACCTCACCCCCTGCCCCCTCTCCGCAACAAGAACAGAGAGCAAAGCAAGCGTAGTTGGCAGAGAGGGGGAAGAACAAAGAAAGACAGCCGTTGCTATTGCCGACTAATCACATCACACTCTTGTGATTCCTCCTCCATTCATTGTGCAGTCTGGAGACGCAATGAACACACTTTCCTTCCAAGCAACCACAAACGTTGGGCGGGCCGAAACCTGGCAGCAATCGGGTCATGCCGAAGCGAGCTGGGTTGGACACGATTGGCCCATCACGCAACATCATCTGATCCCGATTGCAATCGGGATCACGGGACATCGTGACGTTCGCCCGCAAGACCTTCCGGGGCTGGAGGCAACGCTGCGTGGGGTGCTGCGTGATTTCCGCCAGCGCTATCCATCCACCCCACTGACCATTATCTCGGCGCTTGCCGAAGGGGCCGACCGGATTGCTGCACGCATTGGGTTGGAAGAAGGAGCGCGTCTTGTTGCCCCACTGCCGATGCGGCGCGAACTGTACGAAGCCGACTTCCCGACCGAGGCCTCGCGCCAGGAATTTGCCGAGCTACTTTCCCGCGCTTGGTCATGGTTCGAGCTTCCTCTGCTGCCGGGCGCAACCGACGATGAGGTCAGCGTTTATGGCCCCGCACGCGACCGCCAGTATGCCTACGTTGGCGCGTATCTGGCCCGCAACAGCCAGGTGCTGATTGCATTGTGGGATGGGATTCCGCTGGAGTTAGTTGGGGGGACCGCGTTCATTGTGGAGTTTCAGTTGAAGGGGATTCCGCCAACGTACATCCCACGCCACAGCATCTTCGAGCCTGAAGAGACAGGGCCAGTCTATCACATCGTCACCCCAAGAATCCGAAACCAACAGCCGCCACTGGACGCTGGTTCGTTGCAGAAACTCTATCCCGAACGCTTCGGCAGCCAAGCCAACGGGGAACACGCATTCCACGGAATGCTGGCACGGATTGAGCGGTTGAACCGTGCAATCCGGCAACAGGCCACCCCACGGCTACCGCAGTTTGCCGAGCAACTGCGCGACCCCGATCACCATGAAGTTTTGCAAACCCTGCAACGGTTCATGCTGGTTGACCAGCTTGCAACAACCGAGCAAGCCCGCGCTTCCCGCAAGACCCTTCTGCTGTGCGTTGCCTTGTTGCTGATGATTGTGGTGATGAATGTCTTTGTGCTAATGTCCATGCCAGTTTCCCTGATCTTTCCGTTGCTGCTGACACTCACCGCTGGCGGATGGGCGGCCTATCTGCTGCGTGGCGCATCGCCATATTTCGATTACCGCGCCCTTGCCGAAGGGCTTCGGGTCCGGACGTTTTGGTTGCTATCGGGCATTAACGAGCCGGTGGCCGAGCATTATTTGGGGAAACAGCGGAGCGACTTGGATTGGGTGCGGCAAGGTCTGCGCGTGGCAACCCTTCCGATGATGCAGGGCAAACGATGCTACCTCTCCCCTTCCTTCCCCGCCAGCAGCACCGACTGGAACATTGTGAGGGAAGAATGGATTGCCGCGCAGGAACGCTACTACGCCGCTGCCGCACGCCGGGAAGCAGTGCTGGCACGTCGCGCACGTGGGGTAGCGGCACTGGTGTTGCTCAGCGGAATTTTCATCACCGTTCTGCAATTGCTTTGGGGCAAGCCGATGGATAACGTGCCGATTGTTGCCATCCTCTATGCCGAGTGGCTTGTGCCACTGGCGGTGGGGCTGTTGATGATGATAGTGGTACGCACCACCATACAAGATTATGGCCGCCGCTACGAGCGGATGGCAACGCTCTTCTTGCAAGGTGGCCGAATCCTGCGCGATTTGCTCTCGGGTCAAGAAGATGAAGGGGCACGGCAGATGGTAACGGCACTTGGAAAAGAAGCATTGAATGAAAACGGCGAGTGGCTGCTGCGCCGCCGCAACCGCCCAATTATTATGCCGCATCGGGAGTGGGATTTCCCTCACCCCCCTGCCCCCTCTCCCGATTCGCCGCAGCAAGCAACGCATCGCTCCGGCGGGAGAGGGGGGGGCAAGAAAAAGAGAAAGGAAAAAGAAAAAGAGTAAAGAAAAAAACACAGAGAAAAATATATCCCCCCCAAACAGCCCACTCTTAGCCCCCTCACCCCCCGGGAGAGGGCGGGGGGTGAGGGGCATGCGTGAGGGGGTGAGGAGCAGGGATTAGTACTTTCTGAGATTGCTATGCTCAACCGTATTCCTGGAATCAATACATCTCGTGCACGCGAGCTTCGGCAATCCAGTACTGAGGCTGAAAGTCTCTTGTGGGAACATTTAAGGAGCCGCAGATTAGGGGGATGGAAATTCCGCCGGCAAGAACCAATCCACATTTTTATTGCTGACTTTTTCTGCTGCGAAGCCGGCGTAGTTGTTGAACTCGATGGAGAATATCACGATGACCCAAAGCAAGCAGAGCGTGATGCTTTCCGAGAAAGCTACATTCAAGAACTTGGTTATCGCGTGATTCGCTTCCGTAACTCTGATGTTATCGAGAATATCCAGTTAGTGGCACAAGCGATCCTTCAGCTATGCCAACAACGCCAGTCCCCTCTCCCCTCGTAGATGCCCCTCACCCCCCCAACCCCCTCTCCCGATTCGCCGTAGCAAGCGACGCATCGCTCCGGCGGGAGAGGGGGGGCAAGAAAAAGAGAAAAAAAAGAGAAAAGAAAAAAATAACCGCTCCTGATCCTCCCCCACTCTTAGCTCCCTCTCCCCCCGGGAGAGGGCGGGGGTGAGGGGCGAAGCGGATCCTGAAGAAAAGAAAACAAAACACTCTAACTTCCCTTGCTCCCAACCATCAGCGGCTTCCCTCACCCCTCGAAGATGCCGATTCAATCGGCACCGGCCCCCTCTCCCGATTCGCCGCAGCAAGCAACGCATCGCTCCGGCGGGAGAGGGGGGGCAAGAAAAAGACAAAAAAAGAGAAAGAAAAAACACAGAGAAAAATATATACCTCCCCAAACAGCCCACTCTTAGCCTCTTAGCTCCCTCTCCCCCCGGGAGAGGGCGGGGGGTGAGGGGCAGCGGTGAGGGGCATACCGACCGAACAGCACAAACGACCAACCAGCAACGGCCATGAATACAAACCCAACAGAAACCAAATCCCCCGAAATCCGGGTCTTCATCAGCAGCACCTTCCGGGATATGCAGCTGGAGCGGGAGTACCTTATCAAACACGTCTTCCCTGAGCTTCGCCATATCTGCCGCGAGCGCGGGGTGGAGTTCACCGAGATTGACCTGCGTTGGGGGGTCACCAAAGAAGAAGCCGAGCAAGGGAAAGTCCTGAAGATCTGCCTTGATGAAATCGAACGCTGCCGCCCATACTTCATCGGCATTCTGGGGGAACGCTACGGCTGGACCCCACGGTTCGAAGATGTCAGCAAGGATCAAGAACTGGTGGCCGCTTATCCCTGGATTGAGCAGTGCATCGCCGATGGCATCAGCGTCACCGAGATGGAGATTCTGTACGGGGTGCTGAACAACCCTTCGATGCGGGAGCAAGCCTTTTTCTACTTCCGCGATGCCAACACAACGCCCGATGAGTTTAAGGAGAGCGACCAGGACCCGATTGAGAAACTGATCTCGGTGAAGGATCGCGTCAGGGGGAGCAAGTACCCCGTCCGCGAAAATTTTGCCAGCCCCGAAGAGCTTGGCGCGTGGGTTCGCCGCGATTTGATTGCGGTGGTTGATGAACTCTATCCTGCCGAGGAAGCCCCCACACCGCTGGAACGGGAACACCGGCTGCACGAAGCCTTCGCGCTGACCCGCCGCCGCGCCTACGTTGCACGAACCGAGTACCTTGAAGCCTTAGATGCCCATGCCCAATCGGAAACCGGGCCGCTTGCAGTGGTTGGCGAATCGGGGTCGGGAAAAAGCTCGCTGCTTGCCTTCTGGGTCGAACGCTATCGCCAAGCGAACCCAAACGCATTTATCATCCAACACTACGTTGGCGCAACCTCCAGCGGCGGCGGCCACATTGCCGTGATGCGCCGGATCATGGAGGAAATCCGCCACCGCTACAACCTTGAGGAACCACTTCCGGCCACCCCCGACACGCTGGAACGGGAGTTCCCAGCATGGCTGGCCAAGGTGCAGCGCGAACCGTTGATTCTGGTGTTCGACGCGCTGAACCAGCTAACCGACAGCAGCAGCGCGCTCCGTTGGATGCCCCGCCGATTCCCACCCAACATCCGCGTATTCCTCTCCACAGTAGAAGGGGAAACACTGGATGCTGTGCGCCGCAACAGCTGGCCCGAACTTCATTTGAACTTGCTTAGCCAGGCCGAGCGGGATCAGTTAATCCAGCATTACTTGGGGCAGTTCCGCAAAGCCTTAAGCCAGGAGCAGCGCGACCGAATCACCAGCGACGCAAAAAGCGCAAACCCCCTCTTCCTTCGGACGGTGTTGGAAGAGCTTCGGGTGTTTGGATCGTTCGAGGGATTGGACGACCGGATTGAGTACTACGTCACCGCACGCGACGTTGGCGACCTGTTCCAACGGTTGCTGGCGCGGATGGAAGAAGATTACAGCCGCACAGTGGTGCAGGAAGTGATGACGATGATATGGGCCTCGCGGCGGGGCTTGGCCGAATCGGAAATTTTGGAGATCACCGGCCTTAGCCGAATTGACCTTAGCACCTTCCTGCTGGCACTGGAATACCAGTTCATGCACCGCGACGGCCTGTTAGATTTCTATCACAACTTCCTTCGCGCAGCGGTAGAAGAGCGTTATCTATCCCCATCAGCATCAGCATCAGCATCAGCCTCCCCATCTCTCTCCAACCTCACTTCCTCTGGCTCCCCTCTCCCCCCGGGAGAGGGGCGGGGGGGTGAGGGGAGCGCGCTCCTCCACCTACGCATCGCCGATTACTTCCAGCACCGCCCAACCACCGCACGCAAGGCCGATGAGCTTCCGTGGCAGCTGCAGCAAGCCGGGGCCACCGAGCGGTTGGAGCGTTGCATTGCCGACATCCCATTGTTCATGGAGTTCACCCAGGGCGATAAGCAGTATGAGTTGATTGGCTACTGGCTGGCGGCAGGCGGGTTGGCACGGATGGAGGAAGCCTACAGCAGCTCCATTGCCGCCTACGAGGGGCGGATAACCTCCCCCGAACTTCGTGCCCGCGCACTTGGCGCGCTTGGCGATTTCCTGATGAAAAGCGGCCGCTACCAAGCCGCCGAGGAGCCACTACGCCGCGCACTGGAGTTTAGTGAAGAGGTGCACGGTTCCATTAGCCAGCAGACATCGGAGCGGTTGTACCACCTTGCGGAACTGCTGTTCCACCGTGCCGAATATGATGTGGCTGAATCGCTGATGCAGCGTTCATTGCAAACTCGCCACGATCTTTACGGCGACCATCATGAAGAGACAACCAGAGGACTAAACCAGCTTGGGAAGCTCTACCAGATGAAGGGGGAATACGACCGTGCTGAACCCTACTATCGGCAAGGCTTGGCAACACGGCAGGGACTTCTTGGAGCCACCCACAAATTAGTTGGCACCGCAATGAACCTGCTGGCATTCACCCTAAACGGGCAAGGGAAGTATGGTGAGGCAGAACCGCTCTACCGCGAGTCCATTCGGGTGCTGGAGGGAACATTGGGGCGGGGACATATGTGGACAGTGGATGCCATTTACAACTTGGGGATGTTGCTACAACAAAGCCAACGGAACGAAGAGGCGGAGGAGTTGCTGCGGGAAGCGTTAGCCGCACGGCAGCAGATTTTTGGTGATGAACATCCAGATACTGGAATGGCTCTAAACGCCTTAGCCATTCTTCTTCGCCACACCCACCGCTACGAGGAAGCCGAGCCGCTCTACCGCGAAGCACTTGCTGTATGGAATGGATTGTTAGGGGCCGAGCATCCTTATACGGCTATCTCCATGTACAACCTTGCTGAGGTTTTGCAGGATCGTAAAAACTATACAACAGCAGAGCAGATGTACGCCGAGGCGCGACAAACCTTTGAGAAAGTGTTGGGTGGGGAGCATCCATTAAACGGCCATGCGTGGTTTGGGCTTGGCACCCTGTACCGCGACATGAACGAACCCGAGCGTTCGGCCCAGGCATTTCAGCAGGCGTTGCAGGTGCGGCGCAAAGCACTGGGGGACCACCCCGAGACCGTGCAAACAATGGAAGCCTTTGTGCCGGTGCTGCGAGCAATCGGCAAAAACAACGATGCCGAAGCACTGGAAGCCGAAATAAAAACAATGAAAGAAAAGCTGGGGTAATGGGGAAGGGGATCGCATTCGCTGCCTACCCTCACCCCCCTCGAAGAGGCCGATCCTATCGGCACGCCCTCTCCCAAACAGCACTGCTACTGCTTCCACTTCATTCGTCCGCTGGGAGAGGGAGCCAAAATAGCCAACAAAAAGGCCCCCCAACAATGCTGTTGGAGGGCCTTTCAATGTTTTGATTCCCTATCCCCTTGCAGCCCACTCCTCAAAACGGATTCCTAAGCCGGTAACCATGTAGCGTTGCAGAGAATCCAAGGCCCACTGCCACCCGGTTTGCAGATCATCGGCATCGTCGCAATGGATGTTCTCGTGCAGAACTTCTACCGCTGTTGTCCCTTCTTCTTGGCCCGGGGAAATCTCAACAGTGACAAGGCTTCCCGGCGAGTAATCGGGCTGATCCCAGGTGAACTTCAGACGATGCGGCGACTCCACGATCAGGTACGTCCCTTCATCCCCATCGCTGTTGCGGTAACGCCCCCCCACGCGGACATCTTGCTCGGATTCCTCGGTGAACCAGTGCGCGATTTTCACAGGGTCAACCCACGCGGACCAGACCTCTTCCGGTGTTCCGTTCACTACTCTCTGAACGTGCACGGTGTGATAATGTGATGTCTCCATGGCTCTGTTGATGATTGAAGAAGTACACAACAATTGTGGTTACGGATATTGTGGTTACGGCTGCGGAAGCTCTACTTGCAGCCTCATCATATCCTCCAGCGTCTCGCGGCGGCGGATAAGATGTGGGCGGCCATTCAGCATCAGCACCTCGGCAGGGCGTGCACGAAGGTTGTAGTTGCTGGACATTGCATAGCCATACGCCCCAGCATTTTTCAGCGCCAGAATTGTCCCTTCCTGCGCTTCCACCAATCGGCGGTCAACGCCGAAGGTGTCGGTCTCGCAGATGCACCCCACCACTGTGTAAATCCGCTCGGTCCCCTGAAGCTGGTCGGCGTTGATGATGCCGTGGTAGGAATCGTACAGCATCGGACGGATCAAGTGGTTCAGCCCGGAATCGGTGCCGATAAAGACGCAGCTTGGGGTTTGCTTCAGCACCGTTGCCGTCACCAGAAGATAGCCGGAGGCACTCACCAGAAACTTCCCCGGCTCGAACCACAACTCCAACTCCCGCCCATACTCGGCGCAGAACTCGCGGAACCGTGCGGTCATCGTCTCACCCAACGATTCAACATCGGTAGCGATGTCATCAGGTTTGTAGGGGACCTTGAAACCGCTGCCAAAATCAAGGAACTGAAGATCGGGGAACTGGAAAGCAGCATCGAACAGAATTTCCGCGCCGGTGACGAACGTCTGTGCATCAAGGATTTCCGACCCCGTGTGCATGTGCAATCCCACAATGTTCATCCCGTAGGCGTTCACAATCCGGAGGATATGCCGCATCTGGTGGATGGAGATTCCAAACTTGCTATCAATGTGCCCGGTTTGGATGTGGGCGTTGCCGCCAGCAAGGATATGCGGGTTAATCCGGATTGCACACGGCTTGCTTCCGCCATACTTCTGGCCGAACCGTTCCAGCACCGAGATGTTGTCAATGTTCACCAGCACGCCCCGCTCGGCAGCATACTCAACCTCGCTGAAGGCAACACAGTTGGGGGTAAACAAAATTTGATTGGCCGGAACGCCGCAGCGGAACGCAAGCTCCACCTCGTTTGCCGAAACCGCATCAATCCCCGCCCCAAACTGGTGGATGAGCTTGATGATGGCCACGTTGTTGTTGGCTTTGCAGGCGTACAGCAGGCGGTGCGGCACTCCGGCAAAAGCGTTGGCTAAACGCTGGTAGTGCTGGCGGATAATCTCAGCGTCGTACACGTACAGCGGGCTGCCGAACTGCTCCACCAGCTGGCGGGCAGTTGCCCCGCCGATACTCAGCGCGCTGTCGGGCAGGACAGCCACAGCAATCGGTTGTAATTCTGCGGCGGTTGTTTCCGTTGCGTTTACTTCCGTTGCGTTTGTTTCCATCACAGTTGTTTCCATGCCGCAAAGATAAAATTGTCCGGCGCGCTGAAGTAGCCTGAAGAATGTATCAACCTAAGCCAGCCGCTGCCACCTTCCCAACCGCTTCCCCCCTTTTTTTGTTTTGGCATATCCACCCCGCTACGCGTGCGGCGATAGCAGCAAATCCCCAAGAACTCACTCTCCTTCCCAAGCCGTAAGACCCCACGCCGCGCTTCATAAGATGTTGCCGATAGATTGTTCCCATGCTTCAAGCAACGTTAACAGCAACCTTCAACAATCTGGGAACATCACGATGACCTTCACACTGAAACCATTGTTCGCTACGCTGGCGTTTGCGGCCAGCACCCTTCTGCTCACCAGCTGCGATGCCCTGCAGACGCTGGCCCCGGCGGTGCAGAACGCACGGAATTTTGTCTTCCACTTCAAAGAACTCCCCAGCACAATGACCATGAACCAAGCCATTACGGCCATGACCGTTCATGCTACTTCGGTGACATCCAACACCACCGAATACCGTGGCAATAAGGAGAACAACACGCAGTTTTTCCGGCTACGAATTAGCCAGCCAGGTAGCGCAACAAGCCAGGGGCTGCTGGAAATCAAAGTGCAAGATGCCACAACACAAACCCTTGATCCGAACTTCTCCCCGGGTGTAACTGGGCTGAATATAGATGTGATCCCCCTTCCCCAAATCGGTACGGAAGTGGAGTTTGGCAACCTGCTGATGTCCTTTGTTCAGCAAAACGAGATGACGGAGTTTGAGAACAACAACGACCCCAACAGCTACTTCCGTCTGACGCTGACAGCAATGGATTTGACCAACAACACGGCATCGGGGGTGTTCGAGGCGATTGTCCGCGACCCCGTATCCGGCAGGATGTTTGCCATCACCGATGGTGAGTTCCACATGACGATCAGCCAGTAAGGTGTCTCCTTGTTTTCCTTTTGCGCCGGTAGTGGGAGAGCCATTACCGGCGCAAACGTGAAGAAAAAAAATTACCGCCGGAACATCCTCCATCCCCCCCCGTCACAACCGCAGAACTGCGCAAAAACCGCTTACTTACTCACCTTACGCAAAACCACGCTGGAGCTTGGTGATGACCGTGGTTCGGTGTTCCACCGGAAAGAACCTCCGCTCATGCTGAGCCCCGTCGAAGTATGAGTGGAGCCACCGAACAGCCAAGTGTTC
>JADZEY010000015.1 GCA_020850315.1 Armatimonadota bacterium
CATACGAAGTGCTTCCATCTTAAACTCTTTGGTAAACGTCCTGCGTTGTTCTCCCATGGGTCGTTCCTCCTGATGATTGTAAAATACCCTCTTATCTCCTTCTTCACTTTTTCGGGGGAGGATCACCCTTCGCCTGTCACTCCTATCCCGCGATCAGGCTTGGTTGTTGGTTGCTCCGCTATCGGTTCTTTTTGCCGCTTCCCAATGGCGGTTCCGGTTGGGTTCATCTTCACCACAAAGGCATCGTTCCCCAAGCGGTTGGTTTGGAACGCTCCGTAGCTTAGGGGGAAGTTGCGGCTGTTGGTCCACCCTGTTAGATACGGATTGCCGCTGGTTCCTACTTGGTCAACGGCAACGTCCTTCCCTTCGTCGGTTTCCAATCCTCCAATCCAGGTTCCCCACACTACGCCCCCCGTTCCACCGTTGAACTTCGCAAGGAAGGCATCGCTTGCGCCGCCACCGTAATCCCCCTGGTAGCCCGTGGCTGCAACCAACGGGCCAACCGGAAGGGTTGCGGTTCCGGCATCCCCTTTCCCCCCAACAACAAGGTTTCCTTGTTTATCTACGGCAATCCCGTAGCCATGCTCGTTGGTGGCAACGGGGGAACCGAAGTAGGTACCCCAACCCGCGCCCCACGCAAGCAGGGCCGGCACCACCCGTGCAACAAAGGCATCGGTTGCCCCAGTGAGCGCGGTTGCTGTTGAGACTGGGAAGTTCGCGCTTGCGGTGCCGCCCGTGTAATAGAAGTTTCGGTAGTGCAATTTTTCAACCGACACATTGAAGGTTGTACTTGTAGGCGAAGAGCTTGAAATGGAGGTTGAGCATGGACTCCTTCTTGGAAAACGAGAGCGACTTCTGCACCATCCTGCTCCATCGTTGGCGAATCGTGTTGTTCAAACGTTCCACATGAGCGGTTTCTCCCGTCTCCTTCCCAACCTTCTGGTGACGCTCGGCGGGGAGGCAGTTGTCGCAACGCCAGAGATCACTGAAACTCCTGCATCGCAGATACTCATACGGCAGCTTCCGCCACAGCCGCTTGCAGGACTCCATCGAGCCGTCACCGATGAAGAACGAGAGAATCTGCCGGGTTCTCCTGCACTGCGCGATCCAGATGCGTACCATCTGGGTTTTTACGCGAATAAAGGTGAAAATCTCGTCCACTTCGATCACATCGGTGTTGCTGGCATCGGTGCTGCTGGCATCGGTGCTGCCAGCAGCAGTGGAGATGCTCTGTTTGAAGGGAGCTATGGAACGAGCTTTTTTTTGAACAGAGATCGGACAAAGAACTCACTCACACCGAAGATGCGTGCGGTGGCTCGGAAGCTCTGGCGTTCGCTGTAGGTTCGCAGGATCGCCTCGGTGTCAAGCGATCGGCTGGGTTGCTTGCTGTCGAGGACGTGGCAGCAGTTGCAGTCCTTGCAGTTGTAGGTTTGGGTGCCAGAGGTATTTCTGCCGTTTTTGACGATGTTCGTGCTGTGGCATCGGTGGCAGCTACGTTGTTCGGTGATCATGCTCTGTGATATGATTGATGAAGCAATGAACCAAGCTACGCAATCAGTCGGGAAACCGCACTACCGGAATGCCAAGTGTCCAGCAATCGCTTTATGGAGTAGCGGGGGCCTGTTCGGCAAGGCGTTGGCGAACAAGTGTCCGGAACCGAAGGGAGTGCAGCACCGCAGCAATGCTGAGTCCAATGGTCAATCCCCACCACAATCCGTAGCCCCCCATGTTAAACACAAAGCAGAAGAGCAGCCCGGTTGGAAGCCCCAGCAGCCAATACGCCACCAAGTTGGTCACCATTGGAATGGTGGTATCCTTCATGCCACGCAGCGCGCCCATGGCGGTAACCTGCAATCCATCGGAAAGCTGGAACGCGCCGGCAATCATCAGCAATCCGCCGGCGTACTGGACCACCGCTGGGTCGCTGATGTAGAGCGTCACAATCGGCTCCGAAAAGAGCACAAAGATGAGCCCCGTAAGGCACATAAACGCTCCACCGATTCCAACGCCCACCCACCCAGCAAGCGCGGCCCCGTGGGGATCGCGCCGGCCCATGGCGTTCCCCACCCGTGTGGTGGTTGCGGTTGCAACGCCCAAGGGGGTCATAAACGTGAAGGCTGCAACGCTGATTGCCACCTGGTGCGAAGCCACCGCCACCGTGCTGAGCATCCCCATGACGATGGAGGTTAGCCCAAACACCCCTTGTTCCATGCTGTTCCCCATGCCGATTGGAATCCCCAGTTTCAGCAGCACAGCAATGCGTCCGGCATTGGGGCGGCGTGCTTTTTTCAGGAAGTGATATTGCCGGAACTCTTCGGTGCGAAGCAGATAGAAGAGGAGAATTGCCAGCATGATAAAGTTTACCGCAGCGGTTGCGATTCCGGCCCCCATCACCCCCATGCTTGGGAGCCCCAGCCCGCCAAAAATCAGAAGGTATGCCAGGGGGATGTTGATAAACGCTCCGATGAACGATATCACCATCGTCACCCGTGGCTTCCCCAAACCAACGGTGAAGGCGCGAAGGTTGGCGTAGATTAAATTGGCAATCATCCCGATGCTTAACGCCCGAATGTATTGCTCGGCCAGCGTAACAACGGCGGGTTCTTGCTTCAGCAGTAGCAGTATCGGCCCGGCGTTCCACATGACGGCCATGCCAACAATCCAGAGACCCCCCACTATCCAGAACCCTTGCCCGGTTGCGTTGCCAATTTCATCGTGATCGCCTGCGCCGTGGGCGTGGGCAACGGTTGGGGCAATTGCCGTCAGCGCGCCGTAAGCAAACACCATGAAGAAGTAGTAGAGTGAGTTGGTGATGCCAACCGCAGCCAACGCCTCCTGGCCAAGTTTGCCAACAAGAATGGTGTCGGCAATGCCCATGCTCATTCCGCCGATGTGATCCAGGATCACCGGAAGTGCCAACGCAAGCATGGTGCGGATTTCGGTTCGTATGGGATGTGTGGTGGTCATGGTAGAAGCCAGCAAGTACGCGCCGGCGAACGCTGCGTTACTGCAACGTGATGGAGGCTTGCCGTGCGACCTCCATCAATCGTTTCACCCGCTCGGTATCCACTGGGGCCGCAACGTTTCCATCCCGTTTCAGCCAGCTTCCAACAATCGCGCCGTCGCACTCGGCAAGGATGTCGCGGATTGTGGCGTTGGTCACGCCGCTTCCGGCAAACACCGGGGCGTGGGTTGCGCCGCGTGTGCGGCGAAGTTCTTCCAGCGCCACCCCCGCGCCAGTGCGGCTTCCGGTGACGATCAGCGCGTCGGCAAGTCCCCGCTCGGCTGCGTCGGCGGCAAGTTCTTCGATGGGGAAGGGGACAAGGGGGAGGGCGTGTTTTACGCTTACGTCGGCCATCACGTTCACGGCAACGCCCAGGGTTGTTCGGTAGTCAATGGTTCCCCGTGCGTTTCCTTCAATAATCCCTTGGTCGGTCACCATCGCGGCGGTGTGGACGTTGACGCGGATCATTGCCCCGCCGCAGGCAGCGGCAATGCCAAGCGCGGCCAACGGGTCGTTCCGCAACGCATTGATCCCCAACGGAAGTTGGGTGGTGCGTTTCACTTCGGCAGCAACCAGTGCCATCAACGCAATGGTGTGCGGCTCCAGCCCTGATTTACGGAAGGGGACATCGCCGTAGTTCTCCACCATCATTGCATCAATCCCACCGCTGCGTAGTGCTTCGGCATCGGCCATTGCGTGGTCAAGAATCTGCTGCACCGACCCGCCGTACCGGGGCGTGCCCGGCATCGGCAGAAGGTGAATCATCCCGATGATTGCGCCGTGACGCAGCGGGTGTAGCAGCCGTTGATCCTTCATGGAGTAAAGATTGCTGGCGATGGATGTTGCGGTTATATCCCCAAGTTCAGCCCAGGAATATCTGGCATCATCCCATCGGTTGCCGAGCGTAGTTTTTCCGCTGCGGCTTCCTTTGCGGCGTTGGTTGCGCGGTTTACTGCGGTGATGATCAGATCCTCCAGCGTCTCCTTCTCACTTGCTTGCAACATCGAAGGATCAATCATCAATGTGGTGACTTCGCCATGTCCGTTTGCTGTGGCGCAGACCATTCCTCCGCCGGCTTCTTCGGTTATCAGAAGTTGGCCAAATGTTGCTTGTGTCTCCTCCATCCGCCGCTGCATCTCCTGCATCTGCATCATTGCCTGCATCAGTTGGTTGGTCATTGTTTGCTTGGTTTGGTGTTGTTGTTTCTGTTTCTGTTTTGGGGGACGGATTGGCTCAACATAACTGACCTTTCGCAGCACCACTATAGAGCTTGGTGATTGCAGTACTTGGGTGTTCCACCGGAACTCACCCTCCGCTCATGCTGAGCTCCGTCGAAGCCTGCCCTGAGCCTGTCGAAGGGTATGAGCGGAGCCACCCGCACGGGCAAGCTCTCGCTCTTCAAACTACCCATATGAGTTCAAGCGCAGAGAGGTGTTTTCACCTGCCCCGCGCCCTGCCTGGGATTTATTCAAACAATGCGCTGTGTGTTCGCTGCAATGCTTCGGTGGCGTGCTGTTCGGCAACGCCAAGCAGGATGATATGATCGCTTGAACCAGCCACCACAAAACTGATGGGGATAGCACCCAGCGCAGAAAGGGGGGTGCTGATAATCCCGGGTTGGCTCCGCAGGCCCGCGCCAATCAATCCGATCACTGCCATTTCGGGCATCAGTTCCACTGCATAATCTGCTTCCAGCCCAGCAAGGATCACATCGTTGAACCCGGCTGATTCCACCGTGATGATTGCCCGCGCTTCGGCCACCGCAGCGCACTGAATCGGAAGATTGTGTGCCGCAAAAATCCCCAACGCTTTCTGGAACCCAAGCGATGTTGCGCGTGGGTCGCGCGGGCCAAGCATCACCGAAATCATCCCCCGTTTGCTGGTGATGGAGTGAATGCCGCAGGAAATCGGCGAGCCATCGGGAAGGATGCGCGTGCCGGCATCATCGGGGCGCATGGAGTTTTTGATGACCACTGGAATCGCCCGCTCCACCGCCGGAACAATCGTATCTGGGTGGATCACCTTCGCGCCGAACCATGCCAGCTCGCGTGCTTCGGTGAAGGTGACGTGCGGCACAACTGCGGCTTGCGGAACGGCGCGTGGGTCGGCTGTTAAAATTCCGCTAACGTCAGTCCATATCTGAATTTCGGTGGCGTGCAACGCCGCGCCAACCAGCGCACCTGTGTGATCCGATCCCCCCCGGCCAATGGTTGTGGTGATGCCGTTCAGCGTGCGGCCAATAAACCCTTGCGCCACCACCACTTCGTGGCGTTGCACCAGCGGGATAAGGTGTTCGGCCACGTGCGCATCAATCTCCGGCATCAGCGGGGAAGCGTTCACGAAGTTGGAGTCGGTGATGATGAACTGGCGGCTGTCGGCAACCGCTACGTCCCATCCCGCAGCACGGAACGCATCGCCAAGCAGCAGGCTGGAAAGCCGTTCGCCGAAGCTGGCAAAAGCGTCAAGCGTGCGCGGGGTTAGTTCCCCCAACAGCACAACGCCGCGAGCAAGTTGCTCGATTTCATGCAACAGCTCCGTCAGCTCTTCTTGGCAGGAACGCTCCAGCGGTAATCCCAGATCGCCCAGAATCTCTAAATGCCGTTGGCGAAGGTGGCGCACGTTCTGCAACGCGCCGTTCAGGTCGCCAGTGCCGCCGCATCGGGCGGTGGAAAGGAGCATATCGGTGACACCGGCACACGCCGAGGTGACAACAACCGGGTGGTTGCCCCGCTTCCGTTCAACAATTTCCACCACACGGCGCATTGCTTCGGCATCTTTCACCGAGGTTCCGCCGAACTTCAGCACCACTGGCTGCTGTTCCGATGTTGCTTGCTGCTCCGTTTGCTGTTCGGTCACGGTTGTTGCTCCCCCTCGTTGTCTTCCGCCTCGTTATCGAAGTCATCATCATCCTGCTCCATCTCCATTTCGGCGTGATGGCTGGCCGGAGCGATAGGGTGATGAGCAACGCTGTGCCCCATCATATTCATTTCTGGTGATGGAGTCTGATCCTCTTCGGGAACGGTCAGCAGCAGCGCGCCTTCGGAGATCAGCCAAAGGATCATCCGCTTCGCCTCGGCCAGCGAAACGCCGTACATGTAGGTGAACCGCCAAAGGTCAATCGGCCCGCGCCAGACCTCCACCATAAAGGCTTGATCCATGGTAAGCCGCCCGTTTGCGGCAAGAACATCCAGCGCGGCATCCACCATCAACTTCCCTTCGTCGTGGGTGATGTTGTGGCTGCTGAAAATGAAGTTCTGTTGTTCGGCAAGGTCGCAAATCAGGAACCCACGCCGCCCGGGAAGAAGGTCGCTTAGATAACCAAGGCTAACAATGTATGGCTCCTGATCGCCCCCCCACAGATCTTCCCAAACAGGGGCATCATGTTGGCGAAGCCATTCAAAAAATTGTTGTTCCCGTTCGGGAAGCCGGATGAGTGTGTTGCTGCCAAATCGCGCAAGCAGTTCTTGGACTTGTTCGGCGGAAAGCTCGCTCATCTCGGCATCGCTGATCTCAGCAATGTGGACGGCAGTGTTGGCCGGATCAAGCCGGTGTATCAGCAGGGAAAAAGTGTCGGAATTCATCGGCGGCGAAGATACCATGCGCCCTTGTTCCAACAAGGTTTGGAAGCGTTAGCAATTGGCGTGAACGCCGTGGCAGCATCGCCATTGCCCCCGAACCTTACCGAATCTTACAGGCCGCGCCGCATCAGAACGGGGAACGGTTCGTCGGGGGGGATGGTGATGATTGGTAGAAAGGACGCTACCCATTGCTGATTACTCACTCACCGTGTTTCTTCCCTTACAACTGACCACTTGACAACAAACAACCACGTATGATCCGTTTCCTCCGTTCGCCGCTTTCACTGCTTTTGCTGATTGCCATCGCGCCCGTTGCGGGGGCTGCCGATGAGATTGATCGCTTGGTTCAGCAAGGGATCGAGCAGTTGTACAGCGTGCAGTTCGATGCCGCCGCCGCTAGCTTCGACCAAGCAATCAAGGCCGATCCCAGCGACCCTCGCGGGCATTTCTACCGAGCGAATGTTCATTTGTGGAGCTACCTGTTTGCGCGGCAGCAAGCGCAATCGCTCCTGTATTTCAATGCCAGCGACCGGGTGATTAAGGTTGCTGAAGCACGGCTGAAATCGAATCCCGGCGACCACCGCTCGCGGATGTTTTTGGGGATGACCTACGGCTACCGTGCCATTGCCAACGCCCGCGCCGAAAACCTGATGTCCGCTGCCCTATCGGCCAAAACCTGCTACGACCAGTTGACCACAGTTGCGAAAGCCGATCCGAAACTGGCCGATGCCCAGTTGGGGCTGGGGATTTTCCATTTCGTTTTCGGTTCGGTTCCCAAAGCTGCGGGGGTATTGGCGGGGCTGGGCGGGGTGAAAGGGGATGCACAGTTGGGATTGCGCGAGATTGAAAACGCGGCTGCCCGCGGCTTCTACTTCCGCAACGATGCCAAGCTGATACTGGCATTGCTGAACATCTACTACCGCGATGACTTCAAAGCTGGCGAAAAAACGCTGAGTGAAATGGCGCGGAAATACCCCAAGAACGTGGCAATCCTCTACGCGCTCGGCAATGTGTATCTGGATCAAGAGCAACCGGAACAAGCGGTGATCTACTTGGATAAAGTGACGCAACTGGGGAACATTGATTTCCGCACCATCAATGACTTTAGCTACCAGCGTTGTGGCATGGCGTTCTTCACCCAAAACAACTTCCCACGCGCCAAAACCTACCTGCAAAAATTCCTCCGCCGAAGCGATGAGAAGATACTGAAAGCCTACGCGTGGTATCTGTTAGGTGTCTGCTTTGAGATGGAGGGGGCGCGAAGCGATGCGGTGGCTGCCTACCAACGCGCCTTGAAAAGCCCAAACTACGGCACACCGGAAGACATAGTGGGCCACCGCCGCGCAAAAATGCTGATTGCCACACCGCTAACCCCGAACGACATGGAGGCGATTCGGGCATTGAACAACGCCACCGCAAGCAAGTTTGATGGTGCCATTACCACGGCCAACGCACTGCTTTCCCGCCACGACGCTACCCCCGCACAACGGGCGCAAGCCCACTACGCGGTTGGGCAGGGATTGCAAGGGAAGAAGCAGTATGCAAAAGCAATCGAATCGTACCGAAGCGCGGCCTCGGTTGGGAAGCATCCCGAAACCTGGGTAACGCCCTTCAGCTTCCTTCACATTGCCCAGTGCTACCTGAAGCTAAACGACCGAACCAACTGGCAAAAGAACCTTGAGACTGCAAAAACATTCCACGGCTACGACAACGAAAAAATCCTCCGTTTCCAGATTGAGCGAGATGTGACGATGATTGATTGATTGATGGATGGATATGCTCACATCAAAGAAGTTTGCGAAAACCTAATCGCTGTCATTCCCTGTTTACCCCGACCTGTCGGGGCGAACGCGGGAATCCGCAAACTGCTGTTCGCCCCGATTCCCTTACTTTGCCCTGCATGAAAACGGAGTTGTTCCCCACAACCGTGTTGAATGTTTTGGCGAATATCTTGGCAACTGTTGTTGCATTGCTGGCAACGGCTGCTGTGCTATCGGCCCAGCCGATTTCTTCCATCCCCGAACCCCGCCCGGCCTACGGCATTTTTGGCGACTTGAGCCTGAACATCCACGAGGCAGAGTTCGCCAGCCTTCCCGGGATACCAAGCTGCTGCCCCCGCTACGAAAGCGGAACCGGGGTGGGGCCTTCGGTTGGGCTTTTCTACGAGCTGCCGCTGGGCGGGCAGACCTTGCTCTATCTGCGTGCCGGATATTTTTCGCACAACGCCACGCTGACCACCACCGAACAGACCACCGTCATTGTTGGAAATGAAACGCAGGATGGGAGGTTCGAGCATCGCCTTGATGCTTCGCTTGCTTCGATTGGGATCGAGCCGCTGTTTGGCGTGCGCCCTGCTTCGGCACTGACGCTGCATATTGGTGGGCGGCTGGGAAGTGTTCTCACCAAGCAGTTCGGCCAGCAAGAAACGATTGTGAAACCGGAGGATGTTGGTGTGTTCGAGAACGGACGGCGCACCCGCAACGACACCGCTGCCGAAATCCCCAACGCCTCTGCAATGGAGGTCGCAGCGGTTGCTGGGCTCAGCTACCAGCTTCCGCTAAACCGCCAGCGAACGTTGTTCTTGCAACCGGAACTCTTCTTTTCGCTTGGCCTTACCAACGTTGCAACGGATGTTGATTGGAACACTGGCAGCATCCGTTTTGGGGTGGCGGTGAAGTACCGCCCGGCAGAGGAACCAACGGTTGCCGCCGCCATTCCCAACGCCACCCCGGAAACTGAGCTGCCCCCGGTTGTTGCTGAATCCCCCGCAGCCCCGGCGGGCCTCACCGCAGCCATTGTTGCCGCTGGTGTTGGCCACGACGGAATCGAACGCCCGGTGGCAAGCATCCGTGCCGAGGAGTTCATCTCCACCTCACTCCGTCCGTTGCTGAACTATCTGTTTTTTGATGAGAACAGCAGCACTCTGCCCGATCGCTACACCCGCATTCCGGCTGGCATGACGCAGGGGTTCCAGATTGAGCGGCTGCATAATCTGGAGACGCTTCCCACCTACTACCACTTGCTGAACATTATCGGCAGGCGGCTGCGCCAGCATCCCGAAGCAACAATCACTATCACCGGATGCAGCCCCGAACAGCCGGCCCAGCCAAACGCCAACGGGCTTGCAGCGCGCCGTGCCGAGGCGATTCGGCAATATCTTGCTGAGGTCTGGGAAATCCCTTCCGGGCAGATGAGTATGGCTGCGCGAACCATGCCGGGGAAGCCATCGAACCCTGCGGAAACTGACGGCGTTGCCGAGAACCGCCGTGTGGAGATCACCGCAAGCATCCCGCAGATTCTGGAGCCAGTGGTGACAACTGATACCATCCGAACAATCAACCCGCCGATTGTTCGGTTTCGGCCAACTGTTGTGGCGCAAGCGGGGGTGCTGGACTGGCAACTGAGTGCTACGCAGGGGGAGAAACCATTGCGCCAATTCAGCGGAGTTGGAAGCCCGCCGCCGCTGTTGGATTGGAATATCGAACAGGAGCCGCAGACGATTCCCCGCAACAATGCGGCGTTGCGGTATCAGTTGGCGGTGGAGGATTTGAAAGGGGGGGAGTGTGCGGCAGAAGGGGAGTTAGCAGTGGAGCAAGTAACCATCCAGAAAAAGCGAACCGAGCGGATTGCCGACCATGAAATTGACCGCTACAGCCTGATCCTGTTCGACTTCGACCGCGCAGAGTTGAACGAAGCGAACCGCCGGATTGGGGATCTTATCCGTGGGCGCATCACCCCTTCGGCAACCGTTGCCATCACCGGCTACACCGACCGGATTGGCGAGCCGGAGTACAACCAGCAGCTATCGGCCCAGCGGGCCCAGGCAACAGCGCAAGCGTTGGGGATGCGCCAAGAGCAAGCGTCGGGGAAGGGTGAGAACACGACGCTATTCAACAACGACCTTCCCGAAGGCCGATTCTACTCCCGCACGGTGACGGTAGTGGTGGAGACACCGGTGAGGAGTGAAGAGTGAGGAGTGAAGAGTGAAGAGTGGAATGGAGAATGGAGAGATTTTGAGTTGTCTTTTCTCCCGGCTTTGATTCCCTCTCCCGCCCGACGAATGACGCGGTAACAGTTCCAACATCAGCTTGGGAGAGGGGCCGTGCCGATAGGATCGGCATCTTCGAGGGGGTGAGGGCTGGCAGTGCAAGGGGTGGTATTCCTTCCCATCCCCAACAACATCACAAACGCCCGGCTACGGCAGCAATGCCATGGCCGGGCGTTTGTGTGATCGTGCAGAAATGCTACAGCCCAATCGTTCCCATGATCGGTTTCAGGTAGTCCCACCCTTCGCTTCGCATATCGGACCAACTGAAGCCATCTTGGTCGTTGCCGGGCATGATAAAGACGGCATCGCCGATGGAGTATTCAAAATCAACGTAGTTCACTGCTTCAACCAGCGTCTGGAAACCGGAGGGGGTGAAGTAGTCATCTTCGGCGATTCCCTCCACCATCTCCATGAACTGCGTCAGGCTTGGGGTGTACTCCAGAATAAGCGCCAGCGTGACCACTACGTAATCTTTTTCGCTGCTCATCCGGTAGGCTTCGTCAACCTCACGCCCAAGCTCTTCCGGCACGGTGGCGGCGGTTGCTTCAATGCCGGCCACCCAGTCGTCGAACTCGGCGGTGGCATCGTCGGCATCGGTGATGTAATCCCAGTAGCCATATTCAAAAAAGTGGATGTTCTCACGAAGCACCGCTGTGATTCGCTTGTAGAACATGAACTTCTCCCCTGGCGATTCGGTTGGCATCTGCTGGTTAATCACCTGGTAGAGTTGCGCCCGCAGCGTGTCCTCGCCATAGACGTTAATCACACACTGGATTCCAAAGAACAGGGGATCCCCTTCGCGGCGGCGGTTGAAGAGGTTGGAGAAAAATCCGCGACGGTTCATCCGCTGTACCCCCTTCCGCTGCTGCGCCCGTAGGATCCGCTGCTTCCGCTGCGGATTCCGGTTGTGCGTCCTGTCCCGTCAACACGGGTGGAGACCCGCCCGAAGCCGCTTGGCCGCTGCTTCCCAACTCCGCTTCCGCCGCCAACAGTCCGCCCGCTAAACATGGTTGGGCGGCGTGCGGGTGAGTAGGTGCTGCCGCGCAACCCGGTGGCCGGAAGGCGCGAGGCCGCCGGAATGCCGGTACCGATAAACACCGGATAATGATAGAAAAACCACGGTGAGAAAAATGGGCTTCCGCCGTAGTGATAGACCGTGTGGTGCGTTGTTGTTCCGCCGCCAGCAAGGGCTGCTGCTGAGTCAGCTTGCTGCTCCTTGGGGTCGGGGGTGAAGTCCGAAAGGGCGATCATTGAGACGTTGACCCCTTTCTCCTTGTAGCTTGCAAAATCGTCGTTCAGGTCGTCCCGCTCGGTTGTTACCCCTTTATCGGGGACGGCATAAATCACGTTGGTGGTTTTCATGGCTTGCAGCTTATCAACGGCGGGGATTTTGGCCACATAGCGATTGTCGAACTGAGTATCGGGATCTACTTCGGCGGCAATGCGGTTGGCATCCAACACCAGCACCCCGGGGGCGTTTGCCGAGCGTTTTGCTGCTTTTGCGGAAACCTCGGCAGCGTAGTAGAGCATTGCTCCCAACGTCTCGTGCGATTTCACCACACCAAGCGGGTGGGGCCAGTTATCGAAGGTGATAACGGGGTCGGCAACGTCGGCAATGGCAGCGGCGTAGGCCACGGCTTCTGGGCCGGGGATGTCCACCACAATCATGGTGGTTTCGGGGTTTTTAGTTTTCTGCAGAATCTCCCGCATCCCTAACCCGCGCGAGTAAGCAGTGCGCATGGCAGGGGTAAACACCGGCCCGATTTCCCCTTTCAGCGACGGCTGATCCAATGCCTGCACCAACGTTGGGACGATGTAGGGTTGCCAAGCGGAATTCTTCACTCCCCAGGCTTTCAGCAAGGCGGCAGAGGTGTTGAAGTTAGACCAATCCATTGTGCCCTGGCTATCGGTGCTGGTCTTTCCGGTAAAGGTCAATTTCTTATCGGTGGAGCCAGCGTTCCAGCCATCTTTTTTCTGAAGCTCAAGGGCATCCTGTTGGAGTTCGGTCGAGCCGTCGTCGGCATCCTCGGAGTCATCCCCGCAGCCAACAACGCCAACGCCGGCAGCAACCGCCAGCGAAGCGATTCCAATTTTTGCAATAGTCTTGTTTGCTTCCCGGCGGGTCAGCATCTGCTGCCACCAGGGGGCATCCTTTTCGTTCGTGTTCATGATTATTCTTGGTTGTTCCTGTGTGGGGATTGCAAGCCGCCCCTAACGCTGACGACCGCCCAAAGATACGGCCTGCCGTGGGGAAAATTGTGAGAAGAGTGGGTGGTAGTAAAAAATTAGCGCGACTCCGCCTGCCAAGCCTCACAAAAAACACACGGCTTGCCGGTTGCGGCAAGCCGTGGTTGCTTGTTCAAGCTGTGCGTCCTTACCGCACAATCCTGAACTCCACTCGTCGGTTCAAAGCGCGCCCTTCTTCGCTGTCGTTGCTGGCGATTGGCTCGGTTTCGCCGTACCCGCGCGAGCTTAGCCGGCGGCGCTCGATGCCTTGTGTGGCCAAGTAATCCATTGCCGATTTTGCGCGGCGGTCGGAAAGGTTCAGGTTGTAGGCATCGTTCCCTTGCGCGTCGGTGTGCGCGCCAATCTCAATCTGCACTGTCGGGTTCTCCCGCAGGAATTTCACCAGACGATCAAGCTCGGTCATGCTCTCCGGTTTCAGGTCGGCTTTGTCGTAATCGAACAACACGTTCCGCAGCACAAACGGTGTGGTGTCGGTCACGCTGAAGGCACGGGTGACGCGAAGATTCTGCACAGATTTGGACCCCGGCTCAACATCGCGTGCGTCGAACGCCTCGGTGAAACTATCATATCCGGCCGCCGATGGGGTCAGGCGGTAGTTCAGCCCTGGGGTGATTTCGGTTTCGTAGTAGCCGCCAGCATCGGTCTGCAACGTGGCGATCTCCTTCCCAATCGCTGCATCTTCAACCTTCACCTTCCCCGCCACAATTTTCCCGTTCTCGTCAAAAATTCTTCCCGATAGCACCGTTGCCAACCGCTCCATCACAAAATCCCGCACTACAGTATCGCCAGGCTTGATTTTGCTCAAGTCAATTTCCCCACTTGCTGGGCGGAACCGCTCGGCGTTTAGCCGTGCCGATAATTTGGTGGGTTCATCAATGATAAGCTGGTAGCTGCCGTCGGTTTGGGCGGTGTTTACGTCGGCATAGCGGCGGCCATTAGCATCGGTCATCAGCAGCTCGGCAGCAACGGGTCGCCCGGTTTTTGCTTCGGTCACGCGCCCGCGAAGCACGGTTGGCCGTGGGGCTTCTTCCTGCTTCAGCTTGGATTGATACACCAGTTTGTAGGTGGTGGTGATGTCGGTCCCAAGCTCATCAAGAATGGAGTTGAAGGAGCTTTGGATGTCGTACTCGCGCCCCAACGTTAGCCGTGTGGTGATGGCGTTGTTGTTGCGGCAAGGGTTCTGGATGGAGTAGAGCCGCGCCCCTTTATCCCACAGCATCTCCGTCAGGTCTGATTCTGTCAGTCGGGAATTTTCCTGCATCACCCAGTCGTCGGTAATCATCACCAGCACCCGTTGCGCTTCGGGGCGGAACCGCATGGTGGCGGCTTCGCGAATGGCAAGCGAGCTGATTTCATCGCCGCCGATTGCTGCGGCTTGGTCGGCAAAATCGCGGAAGCGACCAAGATCGCTGGTGGGGTGGATTGTGTCGTAGATTGCTGACCCGTACAGCACACCGCCGATGCGGTAATCGGCGCCGCGAGCCTCCATATTTTTCACGAAACTCTGGACGTTATCCCGCACGGCATCAATCTCATCGCCCATGCTGCCGGAGCAATCAATCATCAGCACGATGTCCACCGGAACACTGAGCGTGGCATCGGTTGGCTGCACCGAGACGATCCGGATGGAGGTGTCGCGGAATTGGAAATCGTTGGCCCCTAGGCCAGCAACGTTTCGCCCGTTGGCATCGGCCACCTGCATCACCACCGAGACCAGCGGGAACGCGCTGTTATCCACGCTTTGCACACCGATGGAGTAACCTTGTTTGGAAACGATTGCAAGGGAGTCACCGCTTTTCAGTTCGCGGCTGCGGGTTTGCTGGCGCAGGTAGTACTGGTTAGCAATCGCGCTGAAAATTTGGTCATCGTTTGGTGAGATTTGCCCCAGTTTTTGGGCAAGCCGCAAGTAGTCGTTGCCTGATTTGCGCAGTTCACTCATGATTGCACCGGGGGTGGCAAAGCGGGTGTCGCCGCCGGCAACGCATGATTTGACCAAGGCATTCGGGGAAGGGCCTGCATCGGTGGTGGCCGTGCTGTACTCCAGCCCAACTGGTGAGTAGGAGCGTTCTGGTTCCCAACGGTTGGCAACCGGGCCGCTGTAGCCGCCGCTGCCTGCGCGTGCGGTGTTGGAGTAACGGGCGAACAGATTGGCCCCGGTATAGGCATCGCTTCCATCCATATCCCAATCGCTTAATGCTCCCACGCTAAACCGGTTGGGGATTACTTCCACGCCGATGCGAAGGTCCTTATCGCTAAGGTTGTAGGTGGCACTAATCGCCAGCCCGCCGTCGGAGAAGTTCAGGCCTGCGGTTAGCCGTGTGTTCCATGCTGATTTTCCGTTGGCGGTGTCGTCGGGATTGCTGAGGGCAAGGATTCCGAAGTGCCCAATGTCGCCAACGAAAGTTCCATCAAGCCCCAGTCTGACGCTACGTCCCCCCGCGCCAGCGATGTTGTACAAGGATGCGCCAGCGATAAAATCCTCGGCAGCCATCCATGTTCCCGACAGGGTGTATTCGGCATCTTTCAGCAGATCGCCGCCGGGGATATCGAACAAATGTGCGGCAATGCCCAAGTTGATTTCGTCATCTATCGGCAGGCCAAACCCGGCGTAGTAGGTGGCGTGGTCGGTGGTGTCGCCGCCTACCGTTCCGGTTGTTCCCAGCGCAATCGGCCCCACTTTTCCGTAGATGCCAAAAGGAACCTTGGAAAGCTCAAATTTTCTATCCAACCCGAACCCAACAAGAAAATCGTAGGAGCGGAAACTGGTGATGTTCCCCAGCATTGCGGGGTTCCAGCCGACGGCGGTGGCATCGTTCGCCAGTGCGTACCGGCGGTTGGTTAATTGCTCCGGTGTGGCTGGTGGAGCAGGTTGGGCGATAAGCTGAGGCGTTGCTACCGAAAGCAGTAAGAAGGCAAGCAGTAGGAATGGAGCAACGGAAGATCGAGTGAGCATAACGGGACGTTGGTACTTGGTTGTGTTGTTGGGACAGTCCGTGCGGCAGCAGATATGTCGGGCAATTATACGAAACCACTGTTGATTGGTCGGCAGAGAGGTGCTGTCTGCCCCACGCCGCTGCGGCGCATTGCGGAGTTCATCTTTGCCCCCATGACTTTTTGCGACGCTGACAGATCATGAATGCAACGCAGCCCGGTGATGTTGGGAAAACAGAAGTAGGACAATCTTTTATTACTGATAGTTGTTGAAACAAGAATTCATTATTGGTGTTGTGTAGCGTGCGGCGTTCGCAAAGGGCGCGCACTGCTACGGAACCTATCATCTGTGCTGCTCACTAACCGGCGGGTTGTGATACCTTCACAACAGTGAGGTTAGGGCTGCTTAACACATCAACGCATTCGTACTTTTTCACTGGCCAATTCAATGGAACAACAGAAGACAATATCCCGCCGAACATTCCTTGCTGGCGCAGCGGCAGCAACAGTGTTTGCCACGGTGGGGGGGAAGGAGATACTGGGAAAGATCATCCCGAAACTGAACAGCGCAGCTGCTACGGGGCGGCTTGCCGGAACGTTCTCGGTAAGCTTAGATCAGTTTGCGGCGCTTCAGCAGGTGGATGGCTCGGTTCGGCTTTCGATTGCTGGACTGAATCATAAAGTGTTGGTGACACGCGTTGCCGAAACGGAGTTCACAGCGGTTTCCGAAGTCTGTACCCATTCCGGTTGTGCGATTGGTAATTATGAGGTTGCCAACAAGCGGTTCCAATGCCCCTGCCACGGATCCCGTTTTGCTGCCGATGGAAGCGTGCTTCGCGGCCCGGCTCCGCGTGCGTTGGATAGCTACCCGGTGGAGTTCGATTCTGCGGCCAACATGGTGCATCTGGAGATTGCGGGAATATCTGCTGCGCCGGATCAGCCGGATGCGGCAGCGTACTTGGCTCCGATTGCTGTCAGTAATGGTATGGCCAACGTCCGCTACGGGCTGGCTGCGCCCGCACGGGTGACCCTCACTATCTGGACGGTGGCAGGGGAACAAGTGATGATTCCAGTGGAACAAGCCCAAGAGGCTGGGGAGCATACGGCGGTGATTGCTATCGGCCAGCTGCCAGCGGGGCAGTATCTGTGCCGTATCCAAACTTCGGACGGGTTTTCGGCTACCGAGAAGTTTGTGGTGGTTCGGTAGGGATTGGTTTCTGGGATTGATTGCTAACCGGATGCAACGGGGTTCCGCTGCATCCGGTTTTTTTTTCAGGCCCCGGGCAGGCTGTTGGATCGCTCTATCTGCTTCGTAGCGTCTTTGCGTGAACCCTCTTCCCTTTTACTTCACCAACGCCAACAACACATATTTCGTTGCCGTCAACGCCCGAACCTGCACCACATAGCTGCCAGCCGGCAACGGCGAAGCATCGAACGGAACCTCGTTAGTGCCCGGGTTTGCCGCTCCTGCAAACACCTTCAATGCTTGCCTTCCCGACGGATCGAACAGCGTCACCTGCGCATCCACCGCACGTGGCACTTGGAACCGGATTGTCCCGCTGGATTTGGTTGGATTTGGCGTGACCGCTTCCACAAACACACTATCCTCAAACGTCGGTGCCGCTGGCGACTCACCCCGGGTGAACCAGCGCGGATGAAACACCGCTTGCTCCGGACTTAATTTCAGGAAGGAGAGTTGATTGTTCAAGCGGGTGTAGAACAGGAACGCTTGCTGCGATTGCGTAGTGAAGCATATCTGCCGATCGTCGGGGCTGAACGTTGGGCGGTCGGCATCAAGAATCGGGTTCCCTTGGATGTTGAAATTCTGGATACTGAGCCCTTGCTCGATGTTGGTTGCAAAATTCACCAGCGTCACATCTTCCACATCCCCAATCACATTAAATGCCAGCACATCAGGATCGGTGTTGCTGTAGGTGACGTTCCCCACACTGACATCCCCCGGCTGGGCGGGGATAAGATTGTAGATCCGCTCTGCGTCGAAGTCAATCTCATACATACTCCAGAAGGAGGTTGTCCCACCAGCAATATCCAACTGGCGGAAGGCATCAAAGGCAATTTTGGGCAGCTGCAAATTTGGCGACCACGAGACCACATCGGGGAACTGGATGGACTCATCGGTGATGCCGGTTTGTGTGGTTTGCGGCTTCAGTTCCACCACGCTCAACTTGCTGGTAGCTACCTCAAAGAAATAGAGGTTCGGGTCTTTCTCGTAGGCCGAGACCAACGTCACAAAACTTTCATCAGGGGCAACCGATGCGTTCCAAATATCTGGGCCGCTACCGTTGGCATTGATTCGCAGATCGGGGAAGACGCTGACTTGCCCCGTGTTCACATCAACGTTGGCAAGCTGTTGCTGGGTGTTCACAAACCATATCCGCGAGCCGTTGCGGGCTGTGCTCAGCTGGCTGCGATCCACATTGTTCCCGTCGCGGTTGACGCGTGCCACGGCGTTATCGAACATCTGCACGCTGTTGGCATCAACATCCAGCAATCCAATCGTCCCATTGTCCAGCATGAACGCAATCACCGAGTTTGTTCCTTGCGCTGGCGGGACGTTATTGTCGCCGCTGTTGTTGCCGCCGCTGGTGTTCCCGCCACCGCCGGTGCTTCCGCCATCGTCGGTACCAATGCCCACTGCGGCGAATGATTTCCGCACAGCCGAGGCCTCGGCACCATCGCCGTGCAGATCTTTTGCGGCTTGCAGCACTGCGTTGCGGCAGTCAATAAAATTGCTGTTGCGGGTTAGGTAGTTGGTAAGTGCGCGGTAGTAGATGGTCTCCACTTTCTCCCGCCCAATCTCCTGAATTAGCAATGCCGCCGCACGGTTGGGAATGCCGCTGTTGACGTGAACGCCACCATTATCCTGATCCAACCCAAGCTGGCGGAACTGATTCATGTGTGCTGGCTGCGGGCTAATCACATTGTTGTTATCGGGGTTCAGCATATCGCGCAAGGCAACCCCAAACTGTGCGCGGGTGATGTCCTCGCCAATCAAGAAATCTGCCCGATCCACCATCAGCCCAAACACGTCGGCGAATGATTCGTTCAAGGCTCCGGATTGGTTCTGGTAGATTAGGTTCGCGCTGTGTTCAATCACCCCGTGGGTCATTTCGTGCCCGGCAACATCCACCCCGCCAGCCAGCGGCGTGAACGCTTGGTTCCCATCGCCATAGGCCATCACCCGCCCGTTCCAGAAAGCGTTATCCATCGGCTGCCCCTCTTCGGTAACGTGGATGATGGAGACGATAGACTCATCCTTGTTATCAATGGCGTTGCGGTTGTGGGTGTTCTTGTAGTAATCGTAGGCCACCTTTGCGTTGGCGTGTGCCGAAACCGAGGAGCGGTCGCCCCAAGTGTTGTTGGCCGAGGTGACGTGCGCCAGCTGCACGCTTTGCGTAAGGTCATTGTTTCCCGCGCTGATGGTGATTGCCCCGCCAGCTGGGTTATCGGGAAGCTGGGATTTTGCTTGATTGAAATTGGGAAGATCGAACACCATGTAGTGGATGTTATCGGTGTGTTGATACACCCGGAAGGTTTGCGCCTTCCCGTTCAGATCGGTTGCCGTGGCGTTCTTGAATCCAGCAACCGCAACCCCTTGTGCCGATTGCACCGTTGGCGCGTTGTTGGTGTGCAGCCCCCCCGCAAACCCGCTCACCCGTGGCGGCGCGGCGTTTCCCGTTGGCGGAACAATGCTGCAATGGCGCGGAATCCGGTTCAGAATTTCCCCGTTGCCAGCATCCACCAAGTAGGTGAAATGCTCAATCAAATTTGGATAGATCGCCACCTCCCACGCCAACCGCATTGTGCCATTGGCCATTGGGAACAACACCAGTTGGGCCGTTGGTGCATCGAACTTCAGGGTCACTGCGGCATCGGCTGGCAATGGCTCCCATCGGCCTTTTGCTCTCAGGTCGGCAATGGTGGTTTCAATGGCGTTGTTGCCGGAAATGCTGGCTGTGGTCTGGGCCGAAACGGGCGTTGGTTCGTAGGCTCCGTTGATAACGTAGGCGGCTCCATCCGGCGTTGCATGAACGTACAGGTCGCGCCCCCACACCGGAATGTTCTGCCACGTTTGTGCAAACCGGAAGTGAGTGAAACCAACCGGATCGGTGGTGATGCTTATCGGCGTTAGCTCCTGCAACGGATTGCGCAGCCCCAACACTTCCCGATAGCTCTGCAGCAGTTGCAATGCCGCACGCGAGGCCGATTGCAGCCCGCCCCCTTGCTGCTGTTTTGGATCACGCACTTGGATGTTTCCCAACGCCCCTTCCAGCCAACGCACTGTTCCATTTTCGGCACGCTGCACCGATAGCCGTAGCACGGTTTCGCGGGGGGCCGCAGCGGTGTCGGCATTGTTGCGGAGAAGTTGCTGGCGTGGTGTGGTTGCAACCGTGCGGCGTTCCGGCAAGCCATACGGAGTGATTGTTGGAGGGGCTTCCCCCAACGGAGATTTTTCCGGTGAACCGAACAGCGGAATCCCTTCCGGGCGGCCTTGCATGGTGCGCAAATCCACCGCTGGTTTGGATTGTTGGCGTTGCTGTGCCGCAATCGGGGCAACAACGCCAGTGAGCAGAAGAAGGCCAAGCGATGCAGAGATCAGCGAACGGTTCATGGCAGAAGTAGGAAGGAAGTTTGTGAAGCAAACCAGCACAGCAGTCGGGACGAATATGCAAAAAAGAACTGCTGGCGATTCATCAACCAACAATCTTGCTGCCGCCCGCTTTGCTACCCCCAGCCTAACGCTGGTGCCGATAGGGGAGAGGGTGGTTATCGGAGAGGTCTAACTTCTTCGGTTCGCTGCTGCCGCCATCGTCATCTTCCACCGATGTTGCCAGCGGTGCTGTGGTGAAGCTGCGGCTTACGGAAAACGGCCCACGCTTCCCACCATTCAAAGCGCGTACCCGCCAGTGATACTTGTTTGATCCACGCACCAAGTTTTTGAAAATTGCCGAGGTGGAAAGCACGGAGTCCTTGAATGCCAATGTTGAAAAATCGGGGTCGCTGGAAAGCTGAACTTCGTACAGAATTGCCCCTTCGACCGCGCCCCACCGGACTTGCTGGGTTGCCGTAACGTTCATGGTGTCGTCCGATGGCGTGCGCAGTTCGGTGATTGCTGGCGTTGTGGTGTCGGTTCCGGTTCGGGCAACCACCATGGCAATTTTTTGCTGGGGGATTTCGGTTCCGCTTTTCACCGGCGATCGCACAATCGTGTCGGCTATCTCCATCCCAGCAATCACCCGCCCATAAATTGAGTAGCGTTTATCCAACCCTGGGGCCGCCGCCACACAGATAAAGAACTGCGAGGTCGCGCTGTTCGGGTCATCGCTGCGGGCTGCCGAAAAGATGCCCCGTTGGTGCGACAGCTTGCTGAACTCCGCCGGAACCGTCTGCTGCGACGGGTCGCCCGTCCCCCATGTTGATTCATCGCCGCTGCGGGTGTTGGGGTCGCCCCCCTGGATCACAAACCCGGGAACCACACGGTGGAAGGCTGTGCCATCGAAGAACCCAATCCCGGCCAAGCTGTCGAAATTGGCAACGTGCTTCGGGGCAATGTCGGGGAACATCTCCACCATGATAACCCCCAACGGAGCCCCGCCACGGGTCACGCTGATGGTGTACAACGGTTTGCCAAGTTGGGCAAACGTTGGGCATCCAATGGCAAGGAACAGAGCAATCAGGCAAAAGGAACGGTTGATGCTGGTAGTCATAGCTGTGCGGAAAGTTGAGTAGATAGTGCGAACCGAGGCAAACTACATCTTTGCATCAGGGTATCCCAATGAATTGCCCAGCGTTGGCCATGGTTTGGAGTGAAAAGTGAAAAGTGAAAAATGAAGAGGGAAGAGGGTTGAGACTGCGTTGTTCAGCGTGTGGGAACCAGCTTCTCTCTTGTGCCGCTCTTTTGCTCCTCTCTCTTACCCGGCTTTCTCTTACCCCCCTCTCCCGCCGGAGCGAAGCGGTGCTTGCTGCGGCGAATCGGGAGAGGGGGCAGGGGGTGAGGGGAATGTCGAGCTACAGCTTATTCAAGCTCAACCAAACAAACACAACCAAAAACCTTTCAACGATGACCATTCTTCAAACGCCTCGGCTGCTGCTTGCAACGTGGTATCGCGCCGACCTTGATTTGCTTCGGCCAATCGCCACCGACCCGGAAGTGATGCGGTTTATCGGCACCGGAGAATTGTGGAATGATGAACGGATTGTTCAGTTCATCGAACGGCAAATGGGCCACTACAACCGCTTTGGATATTGCATGTGGAAGCTGATTGATCGCCACAATGGTAGGCTGATTGGCTTGTGCGGATTGCAGCCGCTGGCGGAAACGGAGATGGTGGAAATTGGATGGTGGCTTGCAACCGATTGCTGGGGAGCAGGGCTGGCCACCGAAGCCACCCAAGCGGTGCTGGCATTCGGTTTTCACCGGAAACGGCTGCCGGAAATTGTTGCCATTGCCCACCCGGACAACCACGCCTCGCTGAAGGTCATGGAGAAGATTGGCCTTAGCGTAAGCCACCACACCAACAGCGACGCGCTTGGGTTGGCAGTCAGTGGCGTTCCGTTGGTGCTGTGGCGGATGAGCAATCCGTTCCTGGGCGAAAACACTTCGCGGCTAATTGATCTAAGCCACACGGTGGAAGCTGGGATGATAACCTACCGGGGGCTTCCCGCACCCATCATCTGCGATTTTCTGAGCCGTGAGGCCTCCCGCAGCTTCTACACCGAAGGAACCGAGTTCCAGATTGGAAAACTTGAGATGGTGGCGAACACCGGAACCTATCTTGATTCGCCATTCCACCGCTACCGCGAAGGGGATGATTTGGCCGATTTGGAGCTGGGCTTGCTTGCCGATTTGGATGCTGCTGTGGTGCATCATAGTCCCGAGCGCGGCCAGCGCGCCATTGACGCTTCCGCCTTTGCGGGCCACGACCTTGCCGGGAAAGCTCTGCTGATCCACACCAACTGGGCGCAACATTGGCGCACCGATCAGTACTTCGAGGGGCATCCGTTTCTGACGCTGGATGCGGCTATCTACCTGCGTGATGCTGGTGTGCGGCTTGTGGGGATTGACTCCTACAACATTGACAGCACCGACGACATGGAGCGTCCCGCCCACACCATTCTGTTGGGAGCCAACATCCCCATTGTTGAACACATGCGTGGATTGGAGATGCTGCCCGATAGCCATTTCCGTTTCTACGCTGTTCCGGCCAAAGTGAAAGGGTTCGGCACCTTCCCGGTGCGTGCGTTTGCGGTGGTGTAGTGCGGGAAGAGCTTCCCATTCCCCCCTTGCTGGCAAGAGAAATAATAGAGGCACAGAGAACACAGAGTGGGAAAGGAGAAGGTTGTTCTCCTCGACTCTGTGTTCTCTGTGCCAACCTCAGCCCCCATCGCCTACTTCCCAACCTTCCCCTTCACCCCCTCGCTCAATCGCCACTCGGCATCGCGCGATTGCACGGTGTACTCGTACTCTCCGGAAGGATCAACGTACCAATCCTTGAACTCACGCTCGGTGCTTTTTGGTTGCGCTATCGTTCGCTTCTCGCCGGTCTTTCGTTCTGTTCGGGTTATCACGTAGCCAGCAACGGTTGCTGCTGGTGCTTCCCACTGGATTCGCAGGTGGTTGGCCCCAGGCTCCACCGTCACTGAACGGGGCGGGGCAGGGCGTTCCTGGCGGCGATAGCTGACCGGTACAGGCTTGGATTGCCCCCCCTCGTTGCCGGAAGAATCAACCGCAGAAAGTGAGTAGAAGTAGCGTCCGTCGGCGGCAAGCGGCTCGGTAAACTCAGCCCCGGAAGTTTCGCCAACACGCTGGGGTTTTCCGTTTGCATCATTGCTTCGGTACACCCGATACCGCGCAACGTCACGCTCGCTGTTCGGCATCCAGCGGAGGGTTGCCTTCCCGTCGTTCACCTCCAATCCAGTGATCGTTGGGGCGGTGGGGGGGGCCACATCGGGCATTCGCGCAACGATCATCGCCGATGGTTTTGAGCGGTTGTAGCTTCGGTCAATCGCCGTCACCACGTAGCCGTAGGCCGTCTCCGATTGGCGCGGCAAGCGGTCAACAATGCTGGTTGCGGCAACAATCGAATCGTTCAGCAGCAAGCGGCTGATGCGGGCATCGTCCGACGAACGCTCAACCTGGTATCCAAGCAAGTCGCGCTCGCGGTTCGGCTCCCAACGAATGGTGATGCTGCCGGTGTCGGCAACCGCCACAACACCGGTTGGCGGTGCGGGGGGCGTTGCGTCAAGTGCCCGGTAGCTTACCGTGTCCGATGTCTCGCTTTCCAAGCCGTTGGCCCCAACCGTCCGGGCGAAGTAACGATACTCGCTCCCCTCCGTCACCGAAAGGTCCACCCACTCCCCAGCGCGGAACCGCGTGGCCGATAATGCAGGGCTGACCTCACGAAATTCTTTCTCCTGGGCGGTAACCTCAATCCTGTACACCCGCAACTCCGCAACCCCCGTTTTCGATTGCGGAACCCACGTCACCCTTGCGCTTCCGGCAAAATCTTCCACGGCAATGCTCTGTGGCGGCGGCGGGATTTCGCCGCTTCCTGTGGTGATCTCCACCGTCACGCTTGGCTGCCCTTCAATCCCAAAAGGGTTCACCGCGCGGATGTGGTAGAAGTATGTTTTGCCCGGTTCAAGGTATTCATCGCTGAAGGTTTGTTGATTCTGATCCTGCGGCGATTGGTCGGATGAAACGTTGATCGGCAACAGCGCGGTGGTGTTGATCTGCTGGAACGGGCCAAGCACGTTTTCGGCACGGTAGATATTCCACGTGATGACTTGGCCCTGCTGCTGCAACTCCGGATCCCGTTCCCAACGGAGCGTCGCGCTGCGGTCGCCCGGTTCGCCAAGAAGATCCGCAACGGGGGGGATGGTGTCCGGTTCGGTTCCAACCGGGTTGCTGATCCCAAGCTCACGCTCGGCCCCGCCGACGATTGCGGTGATCCGATACTCAGCATCGCTTCCGGCGGGGAGTGTGCTGTCGAAATAGAGTTCGCCCAGCAGCTTCCCAAACTCCGAGTTGACAACGCAAATGGCTTCAAACAGCCCGTTGTTTTGCCGAGATAGCACGCGGTCGTAGTCGGCTGCGGTTAGGTCGCGGGGCGGTTTTGCGGCATCGAACAACGTCAGATAGAGGTCGGTTTTGAAGCCGGCAATTCGCTCGATCTCCTGTTGGGTTGTTGCCCGTTGCAGTGGCGTTGTTGTTAGCCGATTCCATTGGCCACCGGCTGTTTTTCGTTCAACATGATAGCCCGCAAACCCCGGTTGGCGGACCCCTTGCCAGCGCAGATGCACCCCCGTTTCGGTGCGGAAGGTGATGACCTTCGGCTGGGCGGTGGTGGCGGCGGCAGCCACCAGAAGAAGCAAGAGAATGGCAAACGGAGCGCGCTTCCCCACACGGGCATGATGTGCCATGCCCGTGTGAACGATGTGTGCAGCAAGTGCGAAGGTCTGTGTGGTGTTCATTGGTTGATTTCTCCTTCGCTTAAATGCTTGCTGTGTATCCAACATCCACCGACTCATCCACCGTGAACCAAAGCACCGAACCACGCACGCGGGCCGTTCCGGTAAAGGAAACGGTGCTTGTGTTGGCAGCAAGCGTTGCATCCACGGCGATTGTTCCCGCAAGCAGATCAAGCATCCCAACCGGGGTGTCAAGGTTCACATCCCAGGTCCCTTCAAACTTCAACTTGGCGGTCAGTGATTGATCTTTGTTGACGTACTTCAGTTTGGTCTTGATGGAAAGATGGAGGTCCACAATGGCGGTGGCCACAAGAAGCGAGAAGCTCTTGTTTAAGTCGTACCACAACCTCCCGTCGGCCTCAATCTTCTCCTCGGTGAACTCCAAGTTGGCCTCGGCTTTCACCTGCTTCAGCACCGCGCCCTCGATCTTCTCGCTGCGGATGTACTTCTGGCCATCGCGGTATTTGAAGTTGATCTTGCCGTTGAAGTAGAAGACCCCACCCTCGGCATCGGGAAGGCCCACGAACATCCGCACGAATCCTTCCATCCCCGGCTTGTCGTTCCAGTACAACGTCAGTTGCCCTTCGCCGAACATATTTTCTTCCTGCTTCAGCAGCCACAGCTTGCCGTTCAGCGTGAAGTATTCGTCGGTCAGCACCATCGTCAAACGGCCAGCGAACACCTCGCCCGATGGCGCGTTCCCGATCCCCACAATCGCCTTGAACGACAGTGAGTTGGAGTTGCGTGGCGAGCCAGGCTGGTCGCCAACTGGTGGGGCGTAGTTCCAGCCAACGCCGCCGCCAAGCTCAAGCAACGCCAATCCGGTTTGCCCAAGCAGAACCCCTTTCAGCCCAAGCGACATCTCCACATACCAGTAGGTGAAGTTGCTCTTGTCGTCAATGGCTTGCGTGCCGACGATGAATGACCCTTTGATCCCTTTATCCAGCAGCTTCTTGATGCCGATCTCGAACGCGCCACGGAACTCATTCCCGTTGTACGCCAGCTCGCCATCGAACTTCACCGCGCCATTCTCGAAGCTCAGTTTTGCTTCGTCCAACTTCACGGAAATCTCCGGGCCGGGGGCGATTGCGATTGAGCCTTTCAGCTTGTCAATGCCGATTGCGGGGATCATAAATCCGCCAGTCAACGATAGGCCGTACTCGCCCCCCATCGCCACAAATTTCACTTGATCCACCTCCACCGTCAGTCGGTTGTTGAAGGTGATTGCCTTGTTGAAATTGAACTCCCCTTTCACCTCACCCTTGCTGTTGAACTCGAAGCCGTTGATGTCAATGTCGCCGAACTTTGTGCTGCTGATGACGGCATCCAATTTCAGCGTCCCCACCGACTCCTTTTCGTCGTAGATGATCTCACCTTTGCGCAGCGTGAAGACCGTTTGCAGCCGTGGCAGCGACACCGGGTTGTCGGTTCCGATGCTTGCTTTCCACTCGTCGCCGGTTTTGCCGATGCTGACGCGAAGTTTCCCCTCCATCGGTGCCGGAAGCGCGACTTCGCCAGCGAATGTTCCGCCGCTGAGTTCGCTCTTCTCAAAGTTGAGGCTTACCTCGTCGGCTTGGAACTCGTAGCCAGCATAGCCGAAGGTGAAGAACTTCCCTTGCAGTGCCACCTTCCCGCCAAAGCCTGCGTCGGCGGTGCCGATGTAGAAATCGGTGACGCTAAGGGTGCTTGGCGCGCCTTCGCGTCCGTTGAAGATTTGCGGCAGTTGCAGGCTGGCTTCGCGGATCAGCAGACCCTGCCAGTCGTCGGCCATCCCCTTGTCGCTTTTTGCGGGATGGAGGTCAATCGCAAACGATGTCCCTTCCTTCAGCGTGAATCCGGCAACGGCGATTTCTGGCACGTCGGAAACCTCGCCGTAGAAGTCCCCTTTGGTGTTCATCTCGGCGTAGAAACTGACAGGTTGTTCCAGCTTTGCGTGGCCCAGCTTGCCGCCAATTCCCGCGCCGCTTTCGGCACGGATCACCACCGAATCAAGCTCCACCGCAAAGCCAAGAATGTTGGCTTTCACAGCATCACCGCTTGGCTTCCACGAAACCGTTCCGGCGCTGGCGGTTGGGATTTCTTCGTCGCCCTCCTCCAGCATCACATCGCTGATGGTTAGGGTAATATCCTTCAACTCGGTAATTAACATTCCGGCGGCGTTGATCTCGATTTTTCCGTTGCCGTTCACCGGCTCGCCGCGTGCTGGCGGGTCGTCGGGGATGATGACGAACAGGTCGCCCGGCACGCCAATCTTGAACTTTTCGATCTTGGCGGAATTGTACGTCCCCTCCACCACGAACGGGCGCGAGACCGGTTTGTATTTCTCCTCCGGGTTTGCCTTCAGCGTGAGCGCGCCTTTTTCCGGCGGGTCCTGCACCACGGTTCTGGCAATGCCGAACAACTCGGTTGTGGCCTCTTCGGGATCAACCTTGAAATCACCTGCTGGTTTGAAGAAGAGTTTTTCGCCAACCACCGAATCGCGGTTTTCATCCAGCAACCCGGCCACCGCAAAGACCTCGCTTTCGTAGTTGCCCTCTTCGGCTTCCGGCATTCCTTTCAGCACGTCGGGGGCCGAGCTTCCTTCCCAGACCTTCTTGGCCGCATCCCAAGCAACCGTTGGCGCGCCGCTGGTGAACCGGAGGAACTGCGGATAGAGTGGTGAGGTTGCGATGATCTCCTTTGGCGGAGGGCATTCGCCTGGGCGTTTCCACTTCGCCTCAATCTTGAATTTCGCGAAGCCTTCGCCAAAATGGAGTTCGGCTTTGGCGTAGCCGTCGCCATCGGTTTTTTTGGTGACGGTTGCGCTGGTTCCGTCAAGGCCGTAGTCCTTTGCTTCCCCTTCCAGCAGGGTGATGGTGAACTCCACATCCTCGCCTGGCCGCCCTTTGTGATCCCCTTTCACCACCCGCGCTTTTACGGTATCAATCCGCTTGGGCCAGCCCACCAGCGAGTCTGGCGTTTCGATCAGCACGCCGGGGACAACTTCGGGGAGGGTTTCCCGCTCCACGGTGGGGTCGCCTGCAATCGCGCTGGCGATGTAGGTGGTTTTTACTGTCGCCTTTTTCTTGCAGTCGGGTTTGGGAACGTCAATCGTTTTCCAGAAAACACGTTGGTAATCTGCGCCGTTGATGTAGCTGCCATCGCCTCCCCAAAGGAAGGTGACAAGGTCGGCAATGCCGCCGCCGGTGCCGCCGGGGGGAAGGCACTTTTTGGGATCAACCGGAACGCAGACTTGCCTCCATGAATCGCCATCGCTTCCGCGGGCAACCATCCGAACAACATCGTCGGTTAGCACCGGTGCCGATGCCGGGATCACTGGCCACTCGGGCCACAGCGGTTCCCCTTTTTTGTAGATCAATGCAATGGTGCGCGGCTCCGGCATTTCAAGGGCTGGAGGAATTGGCACAATCGGCCCCGGCGGAATAAATCCCACTTGCGGATTGCATCCGGCAAGCTGTTTTTTGGGCGCGATTTTTACGCTGGGATAGCTGTCGCTGAACACCGGAACACGGTCGCCAGGGTAGCGGAGTGTGGTGAGGATCGTCACGGTGTCGTCCTGTGCGCGGAAGCCATCCAACGGGCTGTCAACCGCCTTGATCGTCAGCTTCACTTCGTGGGTCACCACCTTGAACTCTTCATCCAACAGATACTGCCGCAGCGAGTCCTTCGCCGACTGAAGTTTCTTGCGTGCGTTCTGCACGGTGTCCTTCATCGCTTTGGTGATGTCGTCGCGGCGGCGTAGCGCGCTGGCGATTTCTTCTTCAGCTTTTTTCATTGCTGCTTCGGCTTCTTTGGCTTGCTCCTCGGCGGCTTTCTTCTCCTCATCTTTTGATTTCACCGCGTCGTCGTCGTTCACTGCGTCGGCAATTTTTTCTTGGAATTGCTTCCGTGCGTCGTTGCACTTCTCGATTTCCCCTTCGGCTTTTGCCAGCACCATTCGCCAGTAGTTCAGCCCTGTCAGAAGCTCCTCCATCTGCTCGTTCAACTCCACCAACGTGTCCTTTGCGTTGCGAAGCTCTTGCTGTTTTTTTACCAGTGATTCGCTGCGCCCAACCAGTGTGTCCTCGGCGGTGGCCGCCCGTTGCTGCGCCGATTGGTAGCTGCTGGCAATGCTTGCCACGCCGCTTTCCAGCGTGGTGATTGCCGTCTTCTTTGCGGCCACCGCGCCCTTTCTGCTGCTGACTTCTGCGTCGCTTGCAATCTCGCGGCGGGCGTTGCTGCGTGCGGCCGCACGGCTTGCCGATTGCTGCGCGCGCGATAGGTCGTCCTCCAGCTCCTGAAGTTCGCGGCGGGCGTTGTTCAGTTCGGCGGTTCGCTCGGCAAGGGTGTTCTTGGCGTTTTGGCGCAAGCCTTCCTCGTAGCTGAGTTGTGCGCGGGCATCGTTCAGGTTGGTTTCCAGCGTTTCTATTTCCTTCTCCAAGCCTTCAATCCGCTGGCGTTGTTGCTCAATTTTTTGGGCAAGCGTCGCGCTGTCGGCCAGCCCTTCGCTGATTCGTTTTTCGGCGGTGTCCTTGTGTGCTTCGTTCCGCTCAAGGATGTCCAGCAGCCGGTTTTGGTAATCTTGGTACTCCTGTGTTTTGTTGTTTTTCAGCGTGGAAAGTTCGCGGTCAAGGTTGTTGGCTTCTTCCTCGGCTGTCTTCTTTTCGGCTTCGGCTTTTTTGTAGTTGGTCATCTGGCGGGCAATCCGCTCAAGCTCTTTTGTCAACTTCTTCTGCGCCCCAGCTTTGAACTCCTGCGCAATCACCAGGCCCCGCTCGGCTGCGGCAACGGAGTCCTTCAGTGCTGTGAACTTCGGCTCGTTCTTCAAGATTTCTTCCAGTGGCGGCGGGATGTAATAGACCAGCGCGCCTTCGGCAGTTTTGTTCCCTTCGGCCAACGTCTCCTTGCTTTTCTTCAAGTCTTCAAGCTGCTTTTTCAGCTTCTCCTGCTCCTTCTCCAGCGCGGCGATTTTTGCTACCAGTGGCTTCTGGGCATCCTCAATTTTCAGATCAAGAATTTCTTGGAATTTTTTCTGAAGCTCCGTCAGTTGCTTCTTCTCCGTTTCTAACTCAGCCTTGACTTGTTCCAGATGTTCTTTCAGGCGATTGAGCCGTGCTGTGTCGTTGTCAATCTGGGCGATGGTGTCGCGCAGGGCATCGGCAGCGCGAAGCATGGCATCGCGGCGTGAGTGGTGGCCGTGGCGTTCCACCAGATACGATTCCCGTTTCTGCTCAAGGTCGGTCTGGCGTGCTTTCACCAGCAGTTGGTATTCGCTTTCAAGCGTTGCCACCCGCTCGTTTTTGGTTGCGGCGGTTGCCAGCAACGCCGAACGGTCGGTTTCCAAGCCTTTGATGGTGGTGGTGTAGCTGCGGAGCGCGGCCTCGTAGTCGTCGCTTTTCCGCTCGACGGTTTTGGATGCGCTGTTGATTGAGCCTTCCTTTGCCGTAAGCTTTGTGCGTGTTGCCGAAAGATCGGCAAGAAGCGCGGGGCTAAGTTTGTAGGCTGATTTCAGTGCCGCATCAAGCGCGCCGTCATAGGCGGCGGCGGCGGCGTGGAGCGCGGGGAGGTCGCCAGTGCAGGCCGATTTCTTGTCGGCATCGGCAATGCCACTGCAAGTGAGTGCGGTTTTCAGTGCCGCCATCCGTGTGCGGAATGTGGCAAGCGCAGTGGTGCGGACTGCGGTGCTGGATGAGGCTAATCCACTTTCGGCAGCGTCGTTCAGTTTGTTCAGCGATCCCCCAAGCGTGGTTTGCGAACCAGGAAGGTGACGGCCAATGAAACTGCTGGCCGCAAGGTCCCAGGCCCGCTGTGCGTTGAAGTAGGCGCGGGCAACCGATGGGCCGTAGAGCTTCTTGTTCAGATCAGCAACCTTTTTCGTCTCGGCCTCACCGCCGCGTTTCAGCGATTCGTAGGCGGCGGTGGCTGCGGCAAGTTCGGCGGCGGCGTTGTCAACGGCGGTTTTCAGCCGCGCCGATTCGGTTTGGATGTCGCGCGTTTTGCGGGCCACGCTGCTGTCGGCAGCGGTGGCGGCGGTCCGGGCGGTGTTGATTTCCGTGAGCTTTGCGCGCTCTTCCGCCGTCGGCTTCCCGGCAAGGATTGCGTCCAGCGAGTCAATGGATTTTTTTGCGGCTGTGGCAATCGTGATGGAGTCGTTCCGGGCTTTCACCATTGCTTCCCGAAGCGATTTCAGTGTCCCCAGCGAGTCGTTGGTTGTTGTTAGGCTGTCGGTAGCCCGTTTCAGTTCGGCAGCAACGGAATCCAGCCGAATCTTGATCTGCTCAATCTGTTTTTCAGCATCTTTTTTCTGCGCTTCCAGCCGTGTGCGCATCGCGGCGGTGTCGGCTTTTAGTTGGTCTAACGAGTCGGCAATTTCGGCCAACCGCTTGGCAACGGCGGCAATGGAGTCGTCAGTTTTTTTCATTCCATCCAGATCGAACGGAACGTTCAGCGAGCCTTTCCCTTCCAGCTTCCACTGGTAGCTTTCCACACGGTCGCGGACCGGCTTCCAGATTGAAGCAACCCCGCCTTCGCAATCAAGGCAGCGGAAGATTGCGTAGTCCATATCCACAGCATCGGCACGGAGCGGGACGGCGCGGGGGTAGGGGAACAAATCGGGTTGATCCAGCATTGCCCCCAGTGAAATGCCCGGCCCCTTGTTGTTCTTTGGGGGAAGCGGGCTGCATAGTGGAGTTGTCGTCGTTGTCGGGATCGTATCAATCGTTGGAATTTCCGGCGGAAACTCAATCGTATCCAACTCGGTAACGGTGGGCGGGCGGGTGGTTCCACCATCTGTGCCGCCAAGCTCGTGTTCGAACGTGCCGCTGCACGTGCTTGCTGCCGAGTTTCCGCAGCGCACCGATGCCTCAACTTGGATAATTGCTTTCGCGCCCGCAGCCAATGTGAAGGGGAGTGTGATGATGGTGGATTGGCCGGTGGCAACAGCGGTATGGGTGGTTCCGTCGCCGTTTATCACCAGCACGCTCCATTTCACTTCAAGGACTGGCGGGCAGCCGGGGGGGCAGTTGGCGGTGACATCGGCTTTCACCTGAAGCCCGCTACCGATTGGCGTTCCGGGGGCATCGCCTGCCGAGCGTGTGGTCTCCACCCGCTCGACGCTTACCCCTTTAATCAGGCAGCTACCGGGGTTGCATTTCACCTCGGTGGTGTGGTCGGGGTTCTTCACGGTGAAGGTGAATGGCGCGGCGTAGCCGTTGGGGTCGGCCAACGTGCGGCCAGCTTCGTCCAGCGTCTGGACGCTCCAGATGTAGGGTTGATCGGGGCGCGGGCCAAGGATATCCGGCGGCCACAGCAGCGATGGAACGCCGAATGTTTCGGCTTCCAGCACCGGGCGGTTGGCAAGGAACGCGGACATCGGTTGCTGCCCGGGCAACACCTCGAACACCCGCAGCACGTAGCGCGGCGGGGTTGGAGTCTGCGGAACAACAGGGGTCCAGGTGAAATTGATTCGGCTTGACTGCTCGGCATTCAGCGTGCTGTTGTTTGGCGGAAGCAGAAGCTGCGGCAGCTGGTAGCTGGTGACGGTGAAATTGGCGCAAGCATCGGGGGAGAGGGGTTGCTCGGTTTCGGCATCCACCACCCGCGAGCAGATGCGGTAGCTTCCCGCCGGGATTTTTCCCGATTGCACAATCGCTTGCTCCCCTTCGCCATACACCTTAATTGCCCGCACGGGGATGATGTTTTCGGCGTTGCAAACGAACGTCCCCGGGCCGTTCACCGACAGCACCGGCATATCCGGCATTTTGGTTTCGGCCTTCAGGTTCCCGTTCAGAAAAATCTGTGTTTTGATTTTGAACGTCAGGCGATTCGGCGTTGGGTTAATCACCTGAAAGGTCGCCGTCTCGCGCCGCTGCTGCCAGTCGGACAGGTAGGGCGAGGGGTTTGGCGACATGATAAGGTTCACCTGAACGCCGCTGGTTTGGGCGTTCAGTGGTTTGGCAAACAGTAGTGGCAGTGCAATCAGCACAACCCTCGTCATCAACAGCCCGAACGTGCGGGGATGTATCCATCGTTTCATTCCTCTTCATCTCCTCCGGTGTGTGGTTCCGGTGTGTTCTTGTTATGGTGTTCTGTGTGTTGGTTTAGAATCGTGTTGTCATTCCAGTCCGCAGGAACTGTTCGCTTGCCGAGCCACCCCCGCGCGAGCTTCCGTAGCTGTACAGCGTAGTGGTTCCGCTCAGGTCCCAGGTCAATGTTTCGGTGATGCTCCATGCTGCATCGGCTTGCAGTGTGAGGCTGTTGTCGGGGGTGAATCCAGCAAACGTATTCCGCGACCAGCCCAGCCGCAGCGATGGCCGCAGCCTTCCTTCCATCAATCGGTATCCGCCGCCGATCGCTGCCGAAAGCAAGCTCAACTCTGCTCCCGAAAACGTGTTCTGCACGCTGCTCAACGTTGCCGAAAGGGTCAGCGGGAAGGCTTGGAACGCCGTGGTCCAGGTTCCGAACAGCGAGGTGGTGTTGGAGTTGTTCAGCGCGCCGGTTAGGGTGTTGGCATCGGAGTAATCGTTCAGGGCAACCGTGGCGGTGATGGTGTGGAGTAGCGATTCGCCCCGGAGCGTGTAGCTGGGGGTGATGCTGAACGACTGGTTCACGGTGCGGATTTTTAGCGTGTCGTTCTGGATGTTATTCCGCAGCCCAAAGTTGGTGTAGCTGGCGGCAACCATCAGTGCGTCGGTCAGTTGCGCAACCACGTTGGCCATTCCCAGAATCTGCGTTGCGGTCTGGAGGTTTGTGCCGGAAAGATTGTTGATCCGGTAGCCGATGGTTCCGTTCAGGATCAGCCGGTTGTCCAGAAATTGCGCCCGTGGCGAAAAGCGCAGCTCGAACAGGTCGGTTGGTTGGTAGGGGTATCCCAGCGGAACAAACCCATCCCCCAAGTAGCGAAGCTCGGCCTCGGCACCCCAAAAATTTTCATTGAAAACCACGCTGGCCATTGCCCCAACATCCAGCCGTGTGGATTCGCGAATCGGTTGGATGGGGGAGAGGAAGTCTAAATCGTTTCCGGCAAACTCTGCCGAGCGTTGGTCGCGTGTGAAGAGGGAGACTGCGCCCTCGGCCTTCAGCGAAAGCTGGTTGCTCAATCGGAAAAAGGTTGCCAGCGAAGCCAGCGAGCCTTGCTGTGGCGGAACAAAACCAATCGGCGCACCGATGATAGAGGTTGTGTCGTCGGCAACATGAACAGCGGTGAAATCAACGTAGCGGAGTTCACGGTCGCCAAGCCCAAGTTTGGCGGCAAGCATCGTCCGCCGGTACGCGCCAATGATATTGGCGGTGGAGTCGGGCTGGATTGCGCGCTGGGTTGTGCCGTAGAAACCGGCCACCAGCAGCGGCCCGGGTGCAAGCTCGGCTCCCACGCCAAACCCGGGAACATCCCCCGTGGAAAGCTCGGAGTAGCGAGGGGTCTGCGTCCCCAAATGGAGTTGCGCCCATCCATATTTAGGGGACAGGCTAACGGTGTTCAGCGGGTTTTGCAGGAACTGCTGGAAGCTCTGCTCCGGTGCAAACGGAGTAGTAACGTTCGTCTGTTTGGAAGAAACGGCGATGGTGATCGGGAGTTGAAATTCTCCGTAGGCAACCGTTGGTGTCAGCACAAGGCGAAGCAGAGAAGAGGGGCGAACCGAGGGTTCGAAGCCAGTTGGGGAGGAGGAAGAGCCGTAAAAATCCCCGGCAAGCTGAGCTTGGCCGCTAAGCTGAAGCGACCCAGAATCAGCTTCCTGTGCAAAGGAAGAAGAGAGAGCAGAAAGGAGCATGAGCAGAACTGCCACGCCAGAGCGATCCCAAAAGCCGAAACCACAAGCCATACCTACAAACCTCCCACAGCAGTCGCGGGGCGACTGCTTAGTTGTGAATAATGTGTCTGGATCACCGCCATGTTCCTCAACTGGTGCGGTATCCGATTCACCACCATGATCGTCGCTGCGCCTAAAATACTCTTAAAGCCAACACCTGGTACGCAGGCTGGTTGAAACATAGCAAGATTGGAGAGGTGGGGGAGGCAATTGAGAAGTTAGTCAGCTGTTTGCTGTTTGATTATCGGGCATAAAGGAGATTCCCACACACAGGTTGCACGCAGGTAGGCTCTTGTACAAGCATGGTGTAGTTGTTTTTGGATTGGCATAATAGTTGCCCTTTAGCAGCAAGGGAACATTCATCCATTCTTTAGAGATAGAGCTTAATGGAGCAAGAACATCAACAGATGCTTGGGCACGAAGTAGGGGAGTACCAGGCAATAGTTGGGGTTGCGGCTATAGTATTATCGCCATCGCCAGCTGGCACTGCGGCAGAAGCGGCATTGCCCACCGGCATGGCAAGCGCGACGGCAGCACTACTAACAGCCGTTCGGCAGGGGGCGGTAAGCCGCCAAGTAATGAGCGATGAACAGGCAGCACTGGCTTGGATAAAAAAGACGTTGCACCCGCAGGGGCTCTGCTGTCCACGTTGCGGAAGCAAATACCGCCGGGTTGCAAGGCATAAAGGCAAAATTCCAGCATGGCGCTGCACCGATTGCGACCGGTACTACACAATGATGAGTGGGACAATTTTTGAAAAAACCAGACAAAGTGCCAATGGCCTTTTGCAGATTATTCATGGGATTTTTCAGGAGCGGCCATTAACCCATTTGGCACAGGAGATGAAAATGTCGCGCAAGCAGGTGTACAACATTCGCGAGAAACTTGCCCAGTTCGATAGTGAGTTTGAATTGCTGAATAAAGCAAGTCAAACATTGCCAGCATAGCAGTTGGTATAGCTATTTCTATAATCACTTAGCCGCAGGACAATATCCTGTGGCTAAGTGATTTTTTTATAAAAGCATTTGAACATTTTGATAAATAGTGTTGCCGAGAAAGACCCTTCCAAATGCTGTGAAACCAAGTAAGTATAAGGTTTCCGAGGAGTGTCGTGTAATTATTCTGCTATTTATCCACATAGAAAAAAAATATGATAGAGAATTTTGTGTGCGGCATGAATAATATATGGTCGTAACAACGTTACTCCAGTAATGCTGAATCAATTTTGCAGGGAATTTGAATCAAAACGAGTGAAAGATTCATTCTTAAATGCGGAGTAACGCAATCGCGCTGCTGTACATTTACTGTTGCCTGTATTGGGTACTCATTCTTTTGTCAGCAGAGCAATTGAGTGCGGATCAAAAAGCGGGATAGAGAATAGTCGTAGCGGCGGTAAGCGATGTATGAAGCGTTCCACATGGGGACGCTTTCTTCATTTAATGAAGCATTGCAGACCAATTACACGCTGCGATTGCTTGCTGCCAAAGCTCATTCTCTTCCTTCAAAACCTCTATCAGGTTTCCTTCCAACATGCCTCATCTTCCATCTGTCTCATACAGAAGCAGGAACAATCTCATGATTCCTTTGCGACACGTTTCTCCATCTTGTAGCCGCTGGATTGCTGTTGTAGCAATACTTGCTGCGCTGTTGCCATCTGCCACACAAGGGCAGGTTGTGTACGATCCCCACCCACGTGATTTTGCCACTCATCGCCTTGTTCTGGATGATGGCACCAACAACGGTTTCTGGGGTATCCTGCGTCTGACCGGGACGCTTACCAGTGACATCTACATTGATTTCCCTGCCGATGCCACCGGGCCTGTGATCCGTGGCAACTCAACTGGTGGGCAATCAATTACTGGCGGGCTAACCGTTGACGACTTAGCCCTAAGCACGCCGCTTGCGGCTATCTACGGCGGGACAGGCTTCAGTGCTTATGCGATTGGGGATATTCTGTACGCCAATACTCCTACCACGTTAGCGCGGCGGGCAATCGGCACCACAGGACAGATACTTGTGGTGGAAGGGGGCGTGCCGCAATGGTCCAACAGTAGCGTCTTTTCTTCTACTGGCGGGGCTACGCCTGTCACTGGCATTAATAGCGGAGACATCACCGCTGGCTTGCCGGAGGCAGTTACGAACATTGGCTACAACGATGCTGGCGGAGCAAATGGCCCCAGCACAACCAACATTGCTGGCAACACCAACATTGGAAGTGCCACCGGCGACAACGGTGGACCCACAACCACCACAGTCAACGGCAACGCCAACTTTACTGGCACAACAACATTTGCCGTTGCCCCAACGATTCCGTTGGCAACCGATAACATCTGGCGTGGCGTTGGCGGTGTGCAGACGGCATACGCGCCGGGCGCAGCCGGAACGGTGCTGACGGTGGTTGGCACAACGCCAACATGGTCCAGCAGCATCGGCAACTCATCGGCACCGGAGAATGTGGTTGGTGGGCCGCTGAACCTGAACAGCACAGTAGCGGGATCGCCTTCGACAACGAACATCAATGCCAGCCCAGCAACGGGTGGGACAACGAACATCGGGAACGGGACTTCGACAACGAATGTGGCAGGGACGACGAACCTGACAGGCCCGGCAACGCTGAGCGGCGCAACAACAACGATCAGCAGCCCAACAACGAACATCAACACTGCGCCGAACGCAGGTGGGACAACGACGATTGGGAACCCGACCTCGACAACGCAGCTGAATGGGACGGTGAACTTCACCAACCCGCCATCAATCCCGCTGGCGCAAAATGCCGTGTGGGTTGGGAATAGCTCCAACGTGCAGCAAGCGTACAACTCCACAAATGTGAATGGTGCGGTGCTGGCCCAAAACGCCAGCGGCACGCCGACGTGGACAACCAGCACGGTGTTGGCAGCAACAACAGGAAGTGCCCCGGTGACGAACATCAACAATGGTGATGTGAACAACGGATCGGGAACGGAGTCGGTGACGAACATTGGCTACAACGACCCGGATGGAGGTGCTGGGGCAAACGCTGCTTCAACCACGAACATTAACGGGAACACGGTGCTTGGCTCGAACACCGGAAGCGGTGGCGGCCCAACCACAACCACGGTTCTTGGAACGACGAATCTTCAGGGCGCGACAACGAACATCAACACCGCGCCGAACGCAGGTGGGACAACGACGATCGGGAACCCGACCTCGACCACACAGCTGAACGGGACAGTGAACTTCACCAATCCGCCATCAATCCCGCTGGCGCAAAATGCCGTGTGGGTTGGGAATAGCTCCAACGTGCAGCAAGCGTACAACTCCACAAATGTGAGTGGTGCAGTGCTGGCCCAAAACGCCAGCGGCACGCCGACGTGGAGCACAACGAACAACTTCACGACAACAGCTCCGGCTGGTGGCGGCGCGGTGACGAACATCAACACGGGTGATGTGAACAGCGGGAACAACAGCGAGGCAACAACGACGATCGGCTACAACGATCCCGACGGCGCGGTGGCAACAAACGCGGCCAGCCAAACAACAGTGTTGGGGAACATCAACCTGAACAACACAAGCCCGGGAAGCACCTCGCCACAAACGACGACGATCGGGTACAACGATCCTGACGGAAGCGGTGCGAACGTGCCATCGCAGACGACGATACTTGGGAACACGAACATCAACGCAACGAATCCGAACAGCCCAACGGCGCAGGCCACAACGATCGGGTACAACGATCCGGATGGCGGAGGGCCGAACGCCGCATCAACAACGACGGTGCTTGGAACGACGAACCTTCAGGGGCCAACAACGAACATCAACACCGCGCCGAACGCAGGTGGGACAACGACGATCGGGAACCCGACATCAACCACACAGCTGAACGGGACGGTGAACTTCGCGAACGCGCCAGTGATTCCGCTGGCAACGGATAATGTTTGGGTTGGCGTTGGCGGTGTCCAGACGGCATATCCGCCGGGCGTGGCTGGCTCTGTTCTTTCCATTGTTGGAACAACGCCAACATGGAGCAGTGCTAACGTGCTGAACGCAACAGCGGGGCTTGCTCCAATCACCAACATCAACGCTCAGGATAACAACGTTGGCGGGGGGACCGAAGCGGTGACGAACATCGGTTACGACGATCTATCATCTGGTGGATCCGATAATCCTTCCCAGACAAACATTCGTGGCAACACCAATCTGGGATCCAACAACGGCAACAACGGTGGCGCAACCACAACCAGCGTTGTGGGAAACACCAATATCAACGCCAGCAACCCAAACAGCCCAACAACGCAGACCACGACAGTTGGCTACAACGATCCCGACGGAGCCGGAGCAAACGTTGCTTCCACAACCAATATCTTGGGAACAACCAACCTGACTGGCTCAACCAACAACATCGGCACAACGGACAATACTGCGGGGGGAGGACCGGAAAGCCAGGTCACAATCGGCTATAACGATCCCGACGGTGGTGGACCGAACGGCCCATCAAACACCACGATTAATGGCAACGTGACGTTCGCGAATGCGCCGGCGATTCCGTTGGCAACGGATAATATCTGGCGTGGTGTTGGTGGCGTGCAGACGGCATACGCGCCAGGGGCAGCCGGAACAGTGCTGACGGTGGTTGGCACAACGCCGACATGGTCCAGCAGCATCGGCAACTCATCGGCACCGGAGAATGTGGTTGGTGGGCCGCTGAACCTGAACAGCACAGCAGCGGGATCGCCTTCGACAACGAACATCAATGCCAACCCAGCAACGGGTGGTACAACGAACATCGGGAACGGGACCTCGACAACGAATGTGGCAGGGACGACGAACCTGACAGGCCCGGCAACGCTGAGCGGTGCAACAACAACGATCAGCAGCCCAACAACGAACATCAACACGGCACCGAACGCAGGTGGGACAACGACGATCGGGAACCCGACCTCGACCACACAGCTGAACGGAACGGTGAACTTTGCGAACGCGCCAACGATTCCGCTGGCAACGG
>JADZEY010000016.1 GCA_020850315.1 Armatimonadota bacterium
CGATGGAATTGTCGGCCATATCTATCTGCTGGATAGTGCCGTTCAAAATGTCCACCGACGCTACCGAGTTGTCCGTCAACTCTGCCGATCCCACTACACCCTCATCAATCTCTGGCAATGGATAAAACCCTGTCAAGTCCCCACCTGCCGGGCCACCTGGCGTTGGGTTCCCCCAAATCAACTGTATCCCATCATACACCAACGTCTGTCCCGTCGAAACTCCTGCCGTGTTGAACTTCACCGTTGTGATCGAACCATCTGCTATCAGATCGTTGTTGATTGCTCCAGCCGCGATCTGGCTTGTTCCCACCGCACCGTTCGCAATCTTCGATGTCGTTACCGCGCCATCAGCGATCATCGACGTCTTGATCCCCTGGCTGGCGACTTCCAGAACGATATTGCCAGTGGTTCCGCCACCGGAGAGGCCTGGACCGGCTGTCACTCCTGTGATCGTCCCACCTCCCGCTGCGCTGTTCGCCCATGTCACGTTCCCACCTGCATCCAACGTCAATACCTGACCCGATGCACCACCTGCACCACTCAACTTCTGCAACGTCACCGCTCCGTTCGCCAACTTCTCCGTCGTTACCTGCCCATTGGCCAACTCGTCCACAAATCGTGAACGAAACGCATACGGCGAACTCGTTAACTCTGTCCGCGACACCGTTGTCCCGTTGACCTCGATCTCCAGCCAATACGGCTTGTCGAACGGTAGCGTCAACGGCGTTGTGCTTCCGATCATCACGTTGAACAACTGCAACCCCCCACCTGCGGCGGTCAACCCTACGCCGGTGTGAGTTTCCTCATACAAAAACGTCCCTCCTGTTGCCACATCAAAGACGCGGAACTTGAAGTTCGCTGTTGTTGGATTCCCGGGAATCGTAATCATCCCTTGATAGGACATCTTCTCCGGTATTTGCGCCAGAGCCGCATTCGTCAACAGCAACGCGCCTACCGCTGCTGCGGAAACGGGGAACAATTTTCTTTGCATTCGTTTGTCTCCTTCGAGTGTTCTCTACTTATATTTTTTTTTCAGAATCTTTCTTTCGGTGCTATTGCGGGTTAGCGCATTAAGGTCATTACGCCACTTTGCTTCATGCCAGCATTGATAGCCGTGCCATCGGTTGGCTGAAGTTCAAGCGTGTAGATATATGTGCCGGAGGCAGCTTCTTGGTCGCTGGTGGTCATACCATTCCATGCGATTTCCTGCGAACCCGGTTCCACCACAGCATCCATCAGGTCGCTAACAAGCTGGCCTGACATATCAAAAATGCGAAGCCGTGCTTGGCTGCGCTGCTTGACATCAAAATAGATTGTTGTTGTTGTGTTGAAAGGGTTGGGGTAGTTGCGAAGAGAAGCAAGGCCAGTTTTGGGTTCATCCGGAGCGGCTGATGTACCGTTTGGGAACGGAACCCAGAAGCCCAAGTAGGCTGTTTTCCCACTACCTTCGATGGTGCCGACAGCAGTCTGGCCAATAGTGCCGAACAGCGTCACGGGACCCGTGCTTACTGTGGCTCCCGAACCGATCACGGACCAGCGAATTTGCGGCTGTTGCGCATTTGCTTGTCCACCAACCAGCGTCAGAACTGCCATAAGCAATCCCAACGTCAGTGTTCCTTTAAGGACACGTGTCATGGTGATAACCTCTGTTTTGGTGTGTTTTTTATTGTTTTTACTTAGGCCCTTTTGTTACTCTGCCAGTTCGGTAAGGGGTACAGGTCTTACCAATGGGGCGCAAATATGAAGGATTTTCTTCTTCCCTGCAACCTTCCTTGTCGAAAATTCACAGTCTTACCAGTCAGCCTTGCGCTTATGGTTCAGTAACAGACCGCGTACTTCGGGGAAACGCTGCGATGGGTGCTGGCTGGTTGTATAGCCAGCAATACCCTTGATTGGCTCAGAAATGATGCAACGGTAGGAAGTAGTTGTGTGCTTTGCGCCTGTTAAATTTTTGCTGTTACTGCTACAAGGGGTTCTACGCCCCGCTTTGGGACACCAAAAGCTATGCCATCACAGAAAGCAGGGAAAACAATCGCCATTTTGCTAAAATATCACCCCTTGAAGCGTGAAATTATTTCACGTCACGTGAAATGATTTCATGGACAATTGTTGCGCATTGGGTGTTCGATTAGGTACGAATCGCTGTTTTTCAGCAAAAACGTGCTTTCAGTTAAAGTATGACATAGACTGAGCTCAGTATCACGAATGTATTGTGTGGCCATCCTGAGGCACCGTTGCTATCATTAGATATTGATGAAAACAACAGCGACCTGTACCGATTGCCGTGGCTACTACTCTCCTTTTCCTAAAAGTTCAAAATATCTGCGAATCAGTGTTTCGTAGTCTTTTGTGTAGCCCGATTCGCGGTTGCGAAGCTGATCCCGCTGCTGTTTGGCGCGGCTGGCTTCGTCGGGGAAGTTCAGTTGGCCGGGGCTGGTGCGCACAACGTCAACGCCAGGTTTGGATTCCCGCTCTTTCTCAAAATCCCGCTCCCGCTGCGACTTCATCGCGTCCAGCATTCGGCTTAGGATTTTCTCCTGCCGCTCCAGCGTTTCCGGCGTGATGTTCCCCGACTGCATATCGCTCAGGACTTCTTCAACTTCTTGCGCGGCGCGGTCCAGATCGCCCACGCGGTTTTTGCGGGTTCCCCCTTCCTGGCGTGCTTCGCGGTTCAGTTCGTCCAGCGATTTTTTTACTTGCTGCTGCTGCTGGGTCAGTTTTCGCATTTGCCCCCCTTCGCCGCCGTTCTCTTCGCCATCCTGGCCTTCGCCACCGTTTTGGCCGTTCTTCCCTTTCTTCTTCCCCTGCTTCCCGTCTTTTCCTTCCCCTTCTTGCTCGCCTTCGCCTTGCCCCATGCCTTGCCCCATCGCTTGGTTAATCATCTGCTGCTGGGCGGCCATTTGCTGCAATCGTTGTTGGAACGATGCCATTCCTTCCCCCATCCCCCCCCCCTGCTGGCCCTGGCCTTGCATTTGGGCAAGGGCTTGCTGCATCATCATGGCGGCTTGGTTCATGGCGCTCATGGCCCCACCTTGCTGCTGCGATGCCTTGTTGCCGTTGCGTTGCTCAAGGGAGTTTGTGGCCCCCTGCATCTGGCGCATGGCATCGCCAAGCTGGCGGCCCATTTCCGGGGTGACGGCAAAGCTTTTTTGGGATAGCTGCCCAAGCTGGTCGCCGATGCTCTGCATCTCCTGCCCCATCTGCCCTTGCTCTTGGGCTTGGTCGCGGAACTCTGGGCTGTTGGCTTGGGTGTTCTCGGTTCGCTCCTTCAACGCTTCCTGGCGTTTGGAAAGATCAAGCATATCCTGCAATGCCTTCCGCATTTTGTTGGTGACGGCGCGCTGGGTGTTCTCCTGCATCTTCTGCTGCACCCCCTGCATCTTCTGCTTGAACTTCTGTGCCGATTGCTTGGCTTGCTCCCCTTGTTGTTGGGCCTGCTGCATCTCCCCTTGCTCCATCTGCTGGCTGGCTTGCTCCATCTGCTGGCCGGGGTTTTCCTGCTGAAGTTGTTGCTCGGCTTGCTGCATCTCCTTGGTTGGCATTTCATCTTGGGTTGCCATTTTTTTGGAGAGTTCTTCGGCCTGTTGCTGCATCTTCTGCGCGTCCTTTACCAGCTCCTTTTGGCGTTCGGCAAGTTGGTCGCGGGTGGCCTTGTCGTTGGGTGGGGTGTTGGCCATCTGCTGGTTGATGTTCTGCTGTTGTTGCGCAAGCTCATCGGCGCGGCGGATCAGTTCGTTCACCTTCTGCTCGGTCTGCATCCGCTCCAGAATCTTCATGGTGCGCTCGATGGATTTGCGGAACTGATCTTCGTTGAACTTGTAGTTCTTCATCGCCTCGGCCATCTGCTCGGGGGTCATCTTCTGCATGGCTTGCTGCATTTGCTGCATGGCCTTCATCAACTCAGGGTTCTTCAGGTCCTGGAAGAGCTTCTGCAAATCCTGATATTTCTTCAGGGTTTCGGGGGAGATTGCCCGCGCCTGTTTCAGCTTCTCGCTCACGTCGCGAAGGTTCTCGGCAATCTGCTCCAGCCGCTGCTGCATTTGGTTGTGCTGCTGCATCAGTTCTTGCAGCTTTTGGGTTTCCTGCCAGTTGGGTTGGCGCTTGTTTTGGGCAAGCTGCTTCATCAGTTCGCGGTTCACCTCTTCCATCTGCTGCTTGGCCTGCTGGGCTTGCTTCAGCATTTTTTCCAGGTCGTTGTTGGCCTGCTGTTGGGTCTGTTCGGTCTCCTTCAGCAGCTCATCCAGCGATGGGAACCGCGCGGTGATGGTTGCGGTGCGGGCGGTTTTGGGGCCGGTCACAACGTCGTTGTCGGCAACCTCGAAGTAGAACTCCATTGCATCACCCGGGGTCAGTCCCAGCCGCGACATCTGCCAGACCCAGGGGACATCAATCGCCGAGGGGTCGCCCGCTGGAATCGGAATATCCAACGTGCGGAAATCTTTCCACGGCTCTTCGTAGCGGCTTTCGGTGATGCGGTAGTGCAGCCGCAGCCAACTGAAACCGAAGTCGTCGCTGATCTGTGTTTCGGTTGGCAGGATCATGGTCTCATCAATCACCGCCTCCGCGCCGGGTTGCAGCAGTGCGATGGTTGGCGCGGCATCGGCGGAAACCGACATGGTGTAATGAATGGGGGAAGGATTCCGCAGCCCTTCGGCGGAGGTCATGGTGATGAAATACTCCCCATCGCGAACCAACCGGAAGCCACCGGTAAGGGTGGTTCCGTTGATGGTTAGGGGGATCCGAACGGTGTCGTAATCGGCGGCGGATACTATAGATGCCCGCACGCCAACGGCTGCGCCGGTATCGTTGGCTGCCGGGCGCACCCCACGTGGGAACAACTGCACAATTGCTGCCGAAGTTGGTTGAATGTTGGTCCCCACCCGAACGCTGATGGAGGTCCCGCGCAGGCCGCTAACATCGCCGACGTTATCGGGAAGTTGTTCGATTCCGCGTTTGGTGTAGGCCGGTTGCGCCACCTTCACCTGAAGCACTCTGATCTCAGGGCGGTCGGTGACGGCGATGCGATGCTTGGAAGTTTCCACCGAACCGGCAACCGCCGCGTAGCTGGTGGCGGTGCGCACCCCGGGGATGGTGTAGCGGAAGTTCCCAACCGAATCGCCACGAAGCTCGATGCTGTCGGCACCGGACGCTCCATCGGCCCACATCACCAGCGTGACCGTGCGTGGTGGAATGCCAGCAGCATGAACCATGATGCTGAGTGAGTCGCCACGAAGCACCGTCCGGTCGCCAGGTTGAATGGTGAGCGAGTAGGGAGCGGGCTTGGGGAACTCGCGGTTGTAATGGCCCAGGCGGTACAGCGCGTTGCCCGCAGCATCGGGGGAAGCAATCCACAACGACCCCATCATCACGCCAGCACTAAGCAGCAGCAGCAACGAACGCCGCCGCTCTTGTGGGTCAATGATTGCGTTGTAATCGTGTTGGCGCAGTGGTTCGCCTTGCGTGGCAATGGCGGCCTCGGCAAGGGTGGGTGAGTATCCGCCAGCCAACGCACCAGAATGAAGTGAGCGATAGAGTTGCAGGGTGTTCACCAACCGGTCGCCAACGCTCGGAATTGTGTGGCCAACGCGGCGGGCAATGGTGTCGTCATCTTGTGGGCGCAGCACCCCAAACCGTCGGCCAACCGGAACAGCAAGCTGCCACGCGGCCAGCACCCCGCACAGGCCAACCGCCGCAATCACAATCGCCGTCCGCCCGGCGGAGTTGAACTCACCCAACATCTCCAACGCAATCGCCCCCGACCAAACGGCCAGCCCGCCAGCAAGGGTGTTCCAAAGCGCGGTGGCCAGCTGGAGGTTCTGCTCGCGGCGGCGTGTTCGGGCAATTTTGCCAGTAAGTTCGGAGTAGAGTGCGACGGGCGACATAATGATTGCGGGCGGATAAAAGGTTGGTGATCTGCTACAAGAAACGATTGCTTGGCTGGCTCAAGTTCCATGACGTTGTGCCGTTCATAAGCTAACCAATTTGACGAACGAGGAAAGGGGAAAAGTGAGGGAAGTGTCGAATGTCGAATAGGGGGAATGCTGACTGACCAAGGACCAGTGACCAATGCCCCCCCAACAGAACAAGGACGTTCGTATCTTCCCACCGGAGATACTTCAACCATGGCAACAACACATCACCTGATTGTAAACGGCGACAGCCGTAGGATGAAAGAAGTGGCCGACCGCTCGGCTCACCTTGTGATCACCTCGCCCCCGTACTGGCAGCTGAAAGATTATGGGTCCAACAACCAGATTGGATTTCACGAATCGTACGAACGCTACATCAACAACCTGAATCTTGTTTGGCAAGAATGCTATCGGGTGCTGCACGATGGCTGCCGTTTGTGCATCAACATCGGCGACCAGTTTGCGCGCTCGGCCTACTACGGGCGGTACAAGGTGATCCCGATCCGCACCGAGATCATCAAGTTCTGCGAGTCACTTGGGTTCGATTACATGGGGGCGGTAATCTGGCAGAAAGTGACCACCACCAACACCACTGGCGGCGGGGTTCAAATGGGGTCGTATCCCTATCCACGCAACGGAATTCTGAAGCTGGATTATGAGTTCATTCTCATCTTCAAAAAATTAGGGGGTGCCCCCAAGCCAACACCTGAGCAGAAAGAAGCCTCGCGGATGACACCGGAGGAATGGAACAGCTACTTTGCCGGTCACTGGAATTTTGGCGGGGCCAAACAAGATGGCCACATCGCAATGTTCCCCGAAGAGTTTCCCCGACGATTAATCAAGATGTTCTCCTTTATCGGCGAGACGGTGCTAGACCCATTTCTTGGAAGCGGGACTACCGTGCTTGCTGCGAAAAATCTTGGAAGAAATTTCGTTGGTTATGAGATGAACGCCGAATTTATTCCAATTATTCGGGACAAAATTGGCGCGGATCAGCTTGCGTTGGATGGAACCGCTTTTGAGTTTACAAAACAGGACTCACCACCAGAAGTTGAGGGCTGGCTTAGCAAGCTGCCGTATATTTTGAGCGACCCGCATGGGTTGGAGCGGAGGGTGTCGGTCAGTGAGTTGCAATTGCTTGAGGGGCGGCGGAAGGGGCGGCGGAAGCAATCCACGATGCCTTGATGCCAGCCCCAAACAGCAATGGATCCGGCAGCCATCCGAATCCATTGTGAATGTTCCAAATAACGGTTCTGTTGCTATCCCACCTCGGCCACCATATTGGGGTTTTCGGCTCACTCCTCCTTCCCCCGATTAAATTCCTCCACTTCTTCTCGGTAGCGTTCAATTCTGCTGTGTATTTCTTCCACGTCGTTCATCAGCACAAGCTCCTTGCGGACCGCGGCGGCAAGCGGCATGGAGTGAAGGTAGCCCCCCCAGTATTTGCGGAACTCCACCAATCCCAATCGCTCACCTTTGTACTCCATTCCCATCCGCAAATGATCCAGCGCGGTGGAGAGGCGTTCATTTAAATCGGGGGTTGGCAGCATTTGGCCAGTGGCGCGGTAGTGTTTGGCTTGCTGGAAAATCCAGGGGTTGCCGATTGCTGCGCGGCCAATCATCACGGCATCGGTCCCGGTTTCAAAACCGCGAAGTACGTCCTGCGGTGTTTTCACGTCGCCGTTCAGAATCACCGGAATACTCACCACCTTTTTCACCTGCTCGATGTATTCCCACGATGTGATCCCTTCGTGGCCTTGGTCGCGGGTGCGGCAGTGGATTGCCAGTGCGTGAATACCAACGTCCTCCAGCATCTGCGCAACTTCAGTGATGACGATGGAGCTGCGATCCCAGCCCAGCCGGGTTTTTACGGTTACCGGCAGCTTGGTGGCTTCCACCACACTGCGGACGATACGCTGCATTGCCGGCGGGTCCTTCAGCAATCCGGCCCCAGCATTGCGGGCCACCACATTTTTCACCCAGCAACCGCAGTTGATATCAATAAAATCTGGCCCTGCTTCCTCGGCTTTCCGTGCCGATTCGGCCATTGCTTCGTCGCGTCCGCCAAAAATCTGGATGGCGACGGGGCGTTCGTCGTCATAGACCGTCAGCTTCTGAAGCGAACGGCGCGCATCGCGGATCAGCCCCTCGCTGCTGATGAATTCGGTATAAACAATGTCGGCCCCCAACCGCCGGCAAATGCGGCGGAATGGAGGATCCGTGACATCCTCCATGGGAGCTAACAGTAAGCCTTGCTCAACGGTGATATTGCCTATGGTCATAAAGAAATGTTGAATGTCGAATGTTGAATGAGCAATTGGAAATGAAAAATTGATGCGGCAGACGACCTGCTTTAAGACGGCACTTTTCCTGCTGAGATTTGCTCGATTTTTAGTTCATATCTCTATACTAATTAGCATTGAATGTTTGTTGTTATTGAGCATTAACCGCTAAAATTAATTATGGTTCTCAGCCTCAAGCCGTTGTTCCCAGTGAGCTACCGACACATCGCTGATACCAAGGTGTCGAACGGTCTGAACTTGTGACATCCTGTTCTCGAGCAGCAGGCGACCTGTTTCAAGGCGGCGTTCTTCCTGCTGTAATTTGCTCGGCTTCTTCGGCTTTCGCTCCATTTCTCTAAACTAATCAATATTTATTTCTTGTTGTTAAGAGCCCATAGCCCTCTTTCATAAGTATGATTTTTCGGCCAAAACAATACCGAGGAAGCTATGCCCTACTTAGAAATTTGAACCTGTTCTTCCAAACAGGTATCCACTTATGAAAGAGGCCTAATACCAATTCACGGCATTCATCCAGCATTGTAGTATTCTCGGAAGTCTTGGGTTTGCGACTTCACGTGTGTTGCAATTCCTGTGGCCCCCGAGCCACAAACACGGTTCCGACACAGCAGCCGAAGCGATCCCCTCCAACGGAGGGGTAGCCGACAGGTCGGGGTGGGTTAGCGGGAGGCAGGGGAATGGGGAGCTTGCCACGTCGCGTTGCTGATGGCAATGACTGATGCCGATTCATTGCAGTATCCCTGCATCAGAGTATGCTTGGAATCCTTGGGTTTGCGACTTCACGTGCGTTGTCATTCCCACGAAAGCACCTTCATTCGGTGGCTTCACTCATACTTCGATGCTTCGACAAGCTCAGCATGAGCAGAGAGCGATGTCGGATGATCGTAAAGAATTGGCATAATAACGTTGGGTTTCTGATGATGGCACACCTTATAATTACATGTTTCATTATTCTGAGTATTTAAAACTTAAATTCATTCTACTTTTCTTTAGCAACATATCCATACTAAATATGTTATTCACCTCAACACCTAATGGTGTAAGAAAAATACGGTCGTAATGCGTAGTTGATTTTACTCTTTCAATCAGACCAAGTTCTTCGCAATAATTGCTACACCAATTTAGGAATTGCTGCATTGTTTGAAAACTATAGGAAACCCTAAATAGCCCTCTTGCAATCTCTAATTTGTCTTGGTCGAATGGGAATCTTTTTGGAAGCCAATCCCCATTTGTAACCTCAATAAACCTCAAAAACCAATATATGTTCATCTTGTGAACTTTATCTACCCAATTCCCATTTGTAAGAATTTTAAGTATTAGACTTATTCAGGAATAGTGATAAAGACGAAGAAGGCGTAATGAAGGTTGATGGGCAAATGTTATCCAACGAGCGGTGATTGGGTGCGCTGATAATAATTACTTAATCCACAACATATCACC
>JADZEY010000017.1 GCA_020850315.1 Armatimonadota bacterium
AAGTATTATCCAACGAAGGAGGGATTTCGGGAGGCGATACTGAAATTTTTCAAGAACATCAAGAACTACAAAGCAGAGTTAGAGAGTCTTCTAACCCTGAATTTCCATATTCCCCGAATTTCGCAATCTCAAGGCACGTGAGTATAAACATCCTTATTGCTGCGGAAGTAAAAGTAATGGTTTCGTGTTGAATACTTTACGCCAATTTTCTTCTATCGTCGCTCCGTCAATTATTTTTTCTCCTTTTGTTGAATCAGTATAGATACGCCATGTCAATGGATCATAATTAAGAAATTTCTTCAAATCATTTAGTGATGGTTTTTGTTTGAAATAAGCAAACGGTTGCTTGTTCCGATATTCCATTCCAGGCTTGAATATTTTAAATGATAACACTGGCAAAGAATCGCCGCTGAATGAATTACTGTAATCTATAATAAAATAAGTAGGTATTGATGTAAAATCTGATAGAATAACTAGTGACCATCTTTCAATATTATTTTTTGTGTACTTAATTGCGTATAACCTACGAGTTACGGTATCATTTTTTGTTGACAATAACGATTGAGATTTAACAATCATCGAATACTGGGTTAAAAGCATTATTTGCTTCTTAGATTCTTGACAATACTGTATTGTGTGCATAAAATAATCTGCATAGTCTATAGGAACCGACGAGGCTTCTGTAAAACGTTCGCATATATTCCTAATTATATTATCAGCAAATAGACTGTCATCATTTAGTTGACATAAACTATTTTCATAACTGCTAAAAATAGCAATGACTATTGTCATTATGAGTCTATTGAGCCGTGAGTCGTTATGAGAAAACATGTTTTTTTCGACAACACCTGCGCTGTCATTCCCGCGAAGGCAGGAATCCATACGGTCTATCACCGTACCCAGCTTCATAGAATCTCGTGAACCCCTTTTTGAATTTTTCATAACGATTCACAGAATAATACGACAATGACATTCAAAGATTTTTTTATAAATTTCATTATTATTTTAATATATTTTTAATGTATCTTTCTCTTTTCTTTTTTTGCTCTTTAGTAATTGGCCAATCACTAAATCCTCCTATTTCAGTTTCAATGAAAACGTATAATCTATCGTTATTATTGCGAAATTTTTTATTATAATCGTCTTTATTAAAGAATGTACCCCATCCTTCATAAAACCAGACCCATTTACCTAGAATGTTAAATCCATTACCACTCATTACCTGTCCTAACTGATACATTACTGAGATGAAATGCTTACTTGACATATACCTACCTGTAATTTGTCCAACAATACCCACAGCATCAATTATCGCACCAGCTTGATCGTTTGTACTATTTTCACTGTCTTTAATTGAACAATAATAAACCATAGCGAAGAGTAGTTTCTCTAAATAATCAACAACACTTGCAGCAGAAGACATACCAATCATAATTTCTTTGGTTGATGGGTTTACCCATATATCCATATCGAGATATTTAGATTGCCCATCATATCTGTTTGCGTCGTCTCGATTATCCGGATCTAAACAGCAAATTTTATTCTCTCCAAATGTTTTTGTTATACATTCTATAAGTCCTCTATATTTCGATAAGTCACTTCGAATAGATGATGAAGGGCGCATAATACCTTTATATGCGTCTTCTATTTTTTTCTGCTGCTCCTCCGAGCAGCAATTCCTTGTATCTGCCCCTGGTCCTGTCCTTACCATTTTACAGCGGCAGTACTCCAAAAACGGAAGCGGTTCTTCATCTTGCTTGTCTTGTGGATCGTTTTTAGGTGGATCATTCTGAGTAATTCCACTTCCTCCTGATCCTATTCCAACTGGAAGTGGATCGGGTAGCCACCCTACAAAATCTCCAAGCTCTGGTCTCCAATAACCACTTGGCCCTAATGGCGAACTTGTTGATACCCACTCCCAATCAATCACTTCAAAACCACCAAGTGTAGTAATGGCAGGCTTTGGGCCGATTGGGCGCGCTTTCGATTTAAATAATTCAGGTCCTGACTGTTCCCCTTTTTCATTTCTGCTTCTACTGGATGCCGAAAACAACGGTCCAAAATTTATCCCCAACGATTTCTTGAACGGATCCATGAGTATTGCCCAGATTAGTGGTTTCGATTTCGATTGTTGTTAGATGCTTCCCTTATTCTATTTCCTCACCGAACAGCAGCACTTTGCTGCTGCTGTTCGGTTGAGAACATCTCTGCTGTATCACACATCAGACGATGAACAACTCTATCTCAAACGCGCTCCAATCACCCGCAGCAGTAATCGCCCGCAACATCAACGATACATGCCCTTCTGTTTTGAACACCAACCCTAATTGTTGATTCCCCGTAAATGACCCTGTCCAGCTAATCACCGGGATTGTTCCCTGAGCATCACCCCGTGTTCCCGCGTTGTCCCGAAAACTCAGTTGCAGGTCGTTGTACGTCACCCCGCCAAATGCTAACGTAATCAAGTTTTCCCATTCTGTTCCCGCTCGCGCAAATATCACTTTTTGCAGCGGCGGTGCCAACAACGGGTTCTGGTTCCGTTGCTCGTGGCTGAAATTATAGCGATTTGCATTGTTGATTGCTAACCCGCTGTCGGTTGCCAGTGCAGCCACCACTGGTTCGCCGCTGTAGGCGATTCCACTGGCTGTCCATGCTACTGGTGGTGTGTTGACACTGGTGCTGTTCAGGAAGGTTCCGGGTAACCCGCCTAACTGTGCGATGGCGACAAGGTCCAGAATATTTGCGGGCATCTGATGTGCCCAGTCGTACCAAGAATTTACGGGGTCGTTGCAGTTGCAGGCCATAATTGTTTCTCCGATTATGGATGAGTAGAATGTGAACCCAAACAGATTGCTGTTAGGTGTCCGCTGAAGGAACGGTGCAACAATACGGAGAGGAGGAAACCAGAACAATGCAGAAAGATTGCTCTTGACTTGGGGAGGGGGGGGGATGTTAAATTACGTGGCTGGTCAATTTGCCTTGCATCAAGGCAAAGCAGCCTACCCCGAGCCTAACCTCTGCTCATGTTGACTGAGCCTGTCGAAGCACCGAAGTATGAACAGAGTCCCCTCCCCGCTAACCATTTGTCCGAACTGATTCGCTGCCCCTTCGGCTTGCCGATGCTCCCCCCCCCGCACCCCGCTAACCATTTGTCCGAACTGATTCGCTGCTCCTTCGGCTTGCCGATGCTTCCCCCGCACCCCGCTAACCATTTGTCCGAACTGATTCACCGCTCCCGTTGATATTTTTGCAGCCATGAAGCTGTTCGACTCACTTATTTCCGCTGTTCTTCCTTTTACTCCCAAGCCATTGATTCGGGTTGTCGCCAACAAGTATATCGCTGGCGAGACGCTGAACGATGCCATGACAACCGTTGCACGTTTGAACCGTGAGGAGACGTTGGCAACGGTGGATGTGCTGGGAGAGTTCGTCAAAAATCCTGACGTTGCACGGCAGGAGACCAACAACAATATCGCCGTGATCGAGGAGATTGCCCGCCGGGGGGTGGACTCCAACCTCTCGGTCAAACTCACTTCGTTGGGTCTGGATATTGACAAAGAATTTTGCTGGGAAAACCTGCGTCGTGTTCTGGAAGCCACCGCACGCACCCGCAACTTTGTCCGGATTGATATGGAGAACAGCCCCTACACCGACAGCACGATTGAGCTTGCACGGCGGGCGCAATCGGAGTTTGCCGGGCATGTGGGAATCGTCTTGCAGGCATATCTGCGACGCACCCAGCAGGACATTCGCCAGCTTGCTTCGGAAGGGATGCACTTCCGGCTGTGCAAAGGGATTTACATTGAATCGGAAACCATTGCCTTTAAGGGCCGCCAGGAAGTGCAGCAGAATTACTTGGAGTGCTTGAACATCATCCTGGATCATGGATGCTACGTTGGCATTGCAACCCACGATGACGTGCTGATTGATGGTGCGCGGCAGATCATCGCCGAACGGAAGCTGGACCGCCAACAGTATGAGTTCCAGATGCTGCTGGGGGTGCGCGACAGCAAACGCCGCGAGCTTATCGGCCAAGGGCACCGCCTGCGGGTCTATGTCCCCTTTGGCCGCGACTGGTACGGCTACTCCATCCGCCGGCTGAAAGAAAATCCATCAATCGCCGGCCACGTCTTCAAAGCAATCTTCACGGGAGACTGAGTGGAATGAAGGATGAAGGATGAAGGATGAAAAACACCCTCTTCACTACTGACTACTGACTAATGACTACTGACTAATGACTACTGACTAATGCCTCCTCAACTCTCCCTATTTGAGCTTCCGCCGATTCCCGGGCAACCAGCTTCCGTTACCTTCCTCCCCTCTGGCAAGTCCATTGCCGTGGCGGTGGGGACGGTGTTGTTGGAGGCGATTCGCCAAGCAAAATTGCCGGTGGCGCAATCGTGTGGTGGGTTTGGCATCTGTTCCTGGTGCAAGGTTCGGGTGATTGAGGGCCAAGAGAATCTCTCCATCCCCAGCCAGCCGGAGCAGCGGCTGATACAACGCCAATCGTTCAAGCCGAACGAACGCGCAAGCTGCCAGGCCGAGATTCTGGGGGATGTGGCGGTGACGACAACCTACTGGTAACTGACCTTGCGCAAAACCATGCTGGATACGGGGGATTTCAATGCTTCGGCATTCCACCGGAAAACGCCCTCCGCTCATGCTGAGCCCGTCGAAGCCTGTCCTGAGCTTTGCCGAAGGGTATGAGTGGAGCCACCGAACAGGTCATCCTTCGCTATCCAAACTCTGCGTAAAGTGAACTGGTAAGCAACCCCAACACACCAAAACGGCAGCCCCAAACAGAAGCATCATGCAAGAACCGAACGACGATTTTTCTTCTTATCGCCCGTACCAAAACCGTGGCGCGCTGATCCGTGCAGTCCTTTGGGCATTGATTGCGCTGCTGGTTGCGGCAATCGTGGCCTGCGCGCCGGAGACCACCAACAAAGCAACGGAGGGAAATCCCCCCCCCACAACGCCAGCAGGCCAGTGGAAGCAATCGCGCCCAATGCGGCTGATGCTTGCCGGATCCGAGGCCCGCGACAGCGTTGCAGTTGCCACCGAGTTTATCGTGGATCAGGCATTGCGGCGGGCGTTGGAGGGGGTTCCGCAGGCGGAATATCTCACGCTGAACTACCGTGATTCGTTGGTGAAGCTGGCGCAAGATTCCGGCAAAAAGCTAAGCGTGGCCCAACTTGCCCAGCAACTCCATCTGGATGGTGTTGTTTATACCCGGCTTGCGCGGTTCAGCTCGGTGCTGGCGTTGGAGTTCCGCATTGCCGACCCCGGCACCGGGAAGCCGCTCTACCGCGATTTTGCCTTCAGCATGATCCGCTACCGCGACTCGGCAGGGACCATGCTGATAGGGCCAACGCTGTTCGATGTGCTTCGCAAAAGCACAGGGAAATTTTTTGGTCGCCCCGATCTTGACTCACTTCCGGTAGCCAGCACACCACTGGTGGTGACAAGCATCGTGATTGAAAAGGACACTGCGTTGGGGCGTTTCTCAACCTACCGCCAGGAGCTTGCAACCGAAGGGGTGAAGGCGCTTGGGGAATACACCCGGATGAATTTTCCATCGCTTGTGGCGTTCGATTTTGCTTCGCGCAACCAGGTCTATCTGATAGGAAACATCCTTGCGGTGGATGACTACAAACCGACCAGTGCCCAAGAACGGGATATCCTTTACAACGTTGGCATTGACCACTATCTCACCGGCGCAATCACCTCCGTTGGAAAGGATTCCATTAAGTTCCGGCTGGAGCTTCGGTTCATGAAATCGCGAACGGAAGATTTGGTGATTGACCTGAACGAGGTCACCTATCCAACACTGAAATACCAGACCTCAGACCTTATCCACGATTACGTCCAAACCCTTGCCGAGCTTGCCCAGCCGATGCTTCTGCGCACCGCCGAGAAGATTCACAAGGCATACGAACAATCGCTCACAACAACCAAGCAATAGCAATGGCTCACGATTGGGATCACGATAGAGAGCTTCACGGCGAGCATGATGATGACCATGACCACGATGACGACCATGACCACGACGACGGTCATGAACATGATGATGACCATGAACATGATGACGACAGCGATCATCATCACCATGACGGGCTTGCAAGCAGCAACGGAACCGCCGCGCCACGCCGGAAGAAGCGGCTTCGCAATCGGCCACGCCTTACCGAGATTGATGCCGCGCCGTTCGATGAATGCTCAACAATGCACGTTCTGGTCTGCAAGGGTTTTACTGGCCAAATTTTCCGCGTGCAGATTTCCGCGTTCGACACCGTGGAAGAATCGCTTCCGCTGCTTGCCGAACAGGTCAGCTACCCGTTCCCTGACTTCGATAAAATCGGCCTGTACAACATGACCCGCGACTTCGAGTATCACTCCCACGAAACGTTCATCGAAACCGGCACGCAGGAAGGCGACCTGCTGTTTATGGCCGACGGGGCCGCCTGCCACAAAAAAGAATAAGCCAGCAGCAACGCCCGCACCCAACCAATTATCAACTGCCAATTATCAACCAGCCATGCGATACTCAAAACATATTTTCATCTGCACCAACGAGCGCGCCCCGGATCATCCGCGAGGGTCGTGCAAGAATTGTGGGAGCGAGGGGCTTCGCGCCCAGTTCAAGCAAGCACTGAAGGAGCGCCGCCTTCACGGAACAATGCGCGCCAACTCCGCCGGCTGCTTGGATGCCTGCGAGTACGGCGCGGCAATGGTCGTCTATCCCGACAACGTTTGGTATGGCGGGGTGACGTTGGGGGATATTGATGAGATCATCGAATCACACCTGATTGGCGGCCAGCCGGTGCAACGCCTCCGCATCCCCAACAAACGCTACACGCCGGAGAGCGAGCTTCCGGCGGAGCTTCAAACCGAACTTCCGCTGGAGGCCGAGCAGCTACCCAACAACAATCAACCATAACCTCCATAATGATCACACCAATTCCTCTGCTCCAAATTCCATCTGGGGCAAACGTTCCGCAGGTTGTGAACGGCATCATCGAGATTCCGCGTGGGTCGCGAAGCAAGTATGAGTACGTTCCGGCCTTCAACTGCTTCAAGCTGGACAGGGTGTTGTACTCACCCATGCACTACCCCACCGCCTACGGCTTTGTGCCAAGCACCCTGTACGTGGATGGCGATCCGTTAGATATTCTGGTGCTGACCGACGAGCCAACGTTCACCGGCTGCCTGATTGAAGCCCGCCCAATCGGGGTGATGAAGATGACCGACAGCGGAATCCCCGACGACAAGATCATCACCGTGGCCGCACGCGACCAACGCTACCAGCACTATGCCTCGCTGGAAAACATGAAACCGCATGAGAAAGTGGAGTTGGAGCATTTCTTCTCCATCTACAAAACCCTTGAGGGGAAAAGCACCAGCATTGATGGCTGGGGCGATATTGACTACGCCCACCAAGTGATCCAAGAATCCATGGAACGCTACGCGAAGGTGGCCGCCGGCACGCCACGTAGCCAGGTGCTTGCAACGCCAAAAAATCATCTGTGAGGAGCGCGAACACCCCCATGTCACACAGGTTTGCATCGCTTGCGGCGCGCTGGCTTGGGCGAACGTCCGCCATGCTGGGGATCGCTTGCGGCACGCCAGCAGCGGCGCAACCTGCCGACACCGCAAGCCGCCCCCCTGCCGATACCATCACACAGGTCAGGGACTCCCTTCAACTTGAGCTTCTTTCGCTTCGGGTTGGCGCGCCGTTTGGCAGCGTGATTGCTCAGCAAACAACCGGGGGATATCAGTTTTTGGCGAACCGCGAAATTGCCTGGCGAAGCTATTTCACTCCTACCGATCTTCTTGGCCCCTACCTTCCTGCCTACTTGCTGGGCCAGGGCGCGCCGGGGTTGCGCCGTGGGTTCAGTATTTTTGGCTCGGCACCCGATGCCCTTTCCACAACGTTCAATGGCCGCCCGCTGCGGGACCTTGAGCGGGACGCAATGGAGTTGGAGTTCTACCCGGCTGAGTTCACCGAGCGGACCGAGGTGCTTTCTGGTGCGCGGGCGTTGCTGTACGGAAGCGGCGAGGCATTGATGGCGGTGAACATGGTTGCGCCGGCGTTCGATGTTGTTGGCAGCTACGCCCGTGTTTGGTACATCCAAGGCCCCAACAACAGCAGCGGAGCCGATCTCACGTTTGCCCGCAATCTTTCCGCCACCACTAACCTCAACCTGGGGTTCCGGCGAATGCCAAGCGATGGAGCCTATGTCAACCAAGATGTTTCCGGCTGGAGCGCGCGCGGCACCTTGCGGTGGCAACCATCGGCGGGGCTGGGGCTGGGGCTGACGGAGTTGTTCAGCAACCACACCCACGGGGCCAATGGTGGATTGACTTCGGAGAGTTCCTTTAACCCGCAAAGCCTGGGGACAGCAGTTCAGCATGGCCAGCTGCATGACCAGACGCTGCGCCACGATCTTACTCTATCAGCACAGTGGTATCCATTGCTGAAGCTAACTCCATCGGCCAGCGGCGCGGTGCCGGGGGGCGACACCATCACACGGTTCGATGCAAGCCTCTACTACTCCTTTGCCGAGCGAAGCCTTCTGATTGCCGACACGCTTGCCCCGATTGATACCGTGGAAGATCAGCCGGCGATGATGCGGCGCGATTTGGTTGGCGGAAGGCTTTCCGCACGGCTGCCGCTGGCGTTCGCGTTGCTGGAAGCCAACGGCGTGGCGGAATTGCAAGGGAACGGGAAGCTCTATCTGGAAGCTGGCGGAATGCTGAGTTTGAACGCTTCGGACGTTGCCGAGGCGCGGGGCACAGCAAAAATTCACCGAAGCCGTGGCGGGGATTTTTTCTCGCTGGCGGGGGAAGCAAACCTTCAGTTGGGGGATTCGGCGCGGCTGTTTGGTTCGTACCGCCAAACCCTGGAATTGAACAGCGATCCCGCGCCGCAGGTCTGGGCCATTCCCGATAGCAACAGCGCGATAAGCCAGTGGTTCACCTCGTCGTTTCTGGAAGCCGGGGCCGAGCTGCGTGGGGGTGGGTTCTGGTTGCGGGGCGCGGCATACTTGCGGCAAGCAACGCCGCGTGCCGGAAACGCCCATCTGGCCAGCTACACCATTGCCGCTGCCGATGTTCGTACAATCGTTCCGCTCAGTTTTCTTCGGCTGGACCTCCATCTGCTTGCAACCCTTCCCCCCGATTCCGACAAGCGATTCCCTGCGTTTCACGGAATCGGCGATTTGTACGGGCAGTTGACGCTGGTGGAGGGGAATTTGAATTTGCGCGTGGGAACAACTTTGGAGTTCCAGACAGCATTGCAGGGGGTGGAGTATGAGGTGATTAGCGGTGAGTTTATCTACCCACGCGACCCCGCACGGCCAGCCGAGAAACTCTATCCGAACTGGGGAGTGTACGCTCGCGCCCGGCTTGGCGATGCCTACCTGCGGGCCGAGCTTCGGAACATTCTTGATGCAGAATACTGGTCTGTGTATCGCTACCCAATCTGGGAACGCGCAATCTATCTGGGGGTGACGTGGGCGTTTGTGGATTAAGCAAGCCCCCCGCTGCACGTTACCCAGCATCGAATCTCTATATTCGCCCCCATCGCAATACTCACAACCTTTACAACCAAAACTGCATGAAAGGCACACCGCTTACCGACCAGATTGTTGAATACATGATTGACCTGTTTCCAGCCGAAGATGCCCTGCTTCAGGAGCTTCGTGCGGCGGCCATCAAGGCGGAGATTCCGGCAATCCAGATCAGCCCAGAACAAGCCGCGTTTATGCAAGTATTCCTGCGGGCGATTGGGGCAAAGCGGGTGATAGAAGTTGGGACGCTTGGGGGATACAGCGCAATCAGCATGGCGTGCGCGCTGCCGGACGGGGGAACCGTCACCACGATTGAACTGGACCCTTTCCGCGCCGAATTTGCACGCAGTTGGGCCGAACGCGCCGGGCTGGGATCCAAGATTGAGGTTCGCGTTGGGTCGGGGGTGGACGTGCTTGAGCGAGACCTTGCCGGAAGCGGCCCGTACGACTTCGCGTTTATTGATGCCGACAAACCGAACTACGTCCGCTACCTTGATCTGATTTTGCCGATGATGCGGCGCGGCGGGGTAATTGCTGGCGACAACGCGCTGGCGTGGGGCCAAATCGCAAATCCCAACAGCGACGACCCCAGTGTGCGGGGGATGCAAGCCTTCAACCGCGCAATGGCCGCCCGCCCCGAACTGCAATGCTCCTTAATTCCGATTGGGGATGGGATGTGTGTTGGGGTGGTGTTGTAAAAAAAACTGGTACACAAGCAGCCACTAAACACACTGGGGCAGCCACTTTGGCTGCCCCAGTGTGTTTTTGACGAGGGGAAATCTCCTTGCACCAAATGGCCATGCTTACCTTTTTATGGTATTTCCTTGTTCTGTCAGTGTGCAGATTTTTTAATTTCCTGTACAAATTCTTCTATGTGATCTGCTGGATGAAGTGCAACACCCATTGTAGTGAGGGTTTGATAAATGTGGTCACTCCCAATTACGTTCAAATCAGCCAGCACATTCAATTTTATATTCACTGTAGCAAGGTCTCGCCCTTCCATAGCAAGCACACAAGCGCGATTGACATTGGATCGCTCCGTACTTACAAAAACTACAGGCTTGATAACATTTTCCTGCCCATTGCAAAACCCATAAGGGAATTTCTCTGTTCGCCCTAAGGTAGGCAAATTCAATTCCACATTGCGTTGTACTAATCCCCCTATTTGATAATCGGCAATATAGCGTTCAAATTGCTTCTGTAAGAGTTTAAGTCGCCGATTATCATTTGTGCGAGTGGGAGAAGAGCCAACAAGCCGATTGAATAATTGCTCTAATTCGATATTGGGATCAATAATTTTAATTGGGCGTGGCTCGGTTAATAATAAATGATTACCACGCGAAGCAACAAACAGACCGAAATCTTCTTGGTTTGCGATTCGCCCCTTTTCGAAAGCAATCCGTTCTTCAAATCCTTGCTTCAAAACCTTGATGCGTGCCAGATTAAGTCCGATTTCCTTTTTTGATTCGAAGAAGCGTCCGATACGGTCATTGGTTGATGAGAGTTGAACCTGGAGATAGTTCTTCTCAGGGCAGAAAAGCACAATACCGATGTTTATCCCCTCAGTACGTTCAATATCGGGAACATACTGAACAATGGAGTAGTAGCCTTTTGCGGCAGATTGGCTGGTTGTTTTCATGGCAACTTTCCGGTGCTACAGATTGAAGTTCAACATTCCATCATGGAGTTCAGCATTAGCGATTATATGGAGGTTTTTCTCCAAGAAATATGCCCGATCCAGCAGAAATTGGTTAATCGATTGCCGAATCTCGGTGGTAATGCCCCATGCTGTTGGCAATTTTTCAAGAAGGTCATCCCACAGCCTTGCATCTATTTTTCCAAATTCCTTTGCAATTTCATCAAATTGCTCAATGCTCACATATTTACGAAACTCAGGGAATAATCCATAGAGCTTATGCTCCCGAACGTTTTCAATATGGCATAGTTTTGTTGATAATGGTTTCCCACAGGAAAAAATGTGTCCATGGTCAATAGCCTTCAGAATAAATTTGCCAGTACTTCCTCCTTCGACTGAAAAAAAGATATTATCTGGATTAATACGGGGCTTGCCTTCGGCTGTGTACATCGGGCAAAATCGGTCGCAGTTGCGTACCCAAGTGTCGAACACAACAATTCGTGGGATATCCTCAAGGTTCTCAACAGATTCTAGAGTTTTACTTCCCCCCATTGTTCCTCCTTCCTCGGCTCGGCTGATAAATGCCAACCCTGCAGCAGCAGTCGTTTTATCTCCAAGTGGTATCTCATCAGACTCCTCAAGATTCAGCATGGCAACATCAAATGTTGAGATGTTAAATCGCCGAGCCAGTTGGGTTCCAAACCAATCGCAAGCAAGAATATGTGGCCCTTCAGGATTATTAGCCACTTTTAAGTACCCTGCACCCGCATCAGTATAAATGTATGCTGGTCGCGAACTTGATCGGATAGTACGGACGTAACGCTGAAAACTTCTTGGAGACCACATAGTTTAAGACGTTATAGGTTTCTAAAAAATATGACCTACTGCTGCCCGCAAGCCTTGCTTACTACCACAATGAACCGATAGAGACACAGTAGGGGGAAGGAGAACGCTACGCAACTATTCTCTCCTCCCCCCTCCCTCCAAAGCTACGCCTCCATATACTCCTCAATCGGTGGGCAGGCGCAGATTAGGGTGCGGTCGCCGGCGGCGTTGTTAACGCGGCCAACAGCAGGCCAGGATTTGAATTGCCGCAACCACGGGGCCGGATACGCCGCACGTTCGCGGGTGTAGGGGCGGGTCCACTCGTCGGCCATCACCACTTGCGCGGTGTGGGGGGCGTTTTTCAGCACGTTGTCGGTTTTGTCGGCAGCCCCTTCTTCAATCTCACGTATTTCCTGGCGAATGGCGATCATCGCCTGGCAGAAGCGGTCTATCTCATCCAGCGTCTCGCTCTCGGTTGGCTCCACCATCAATGTGCCGGCCACCGGGAAGCTGACGGTTGGCGCGTGGAAACCGTAATCCATCAGCCGCTTGGCAACATCCTCAACCTCAATTCCGCTGGCGGCCTTCAGTTGGCGAAGATCCAAAATGCACTCGTGCGCAACGGTTCCGTTAGTCCCTTTGTAGAGCACGGGATAATGTTCTTCCAAGCGTTTGGCAATATAGTTGGCGTTCAGGATTGCCACTTTGGTTGCGTGGGTTAGCCCTTTGCCCCCCATCATAAAAATGTACATCCAGCTGATTGGCAGGATGCTTGCGCTTCCCCACGGCGCAGCCGATACAGGACCGATTGCTTGGCTTCCCCCAATTTTCACCACTGGATGTCCGGGCAAGAATGGAGCAAGGTGAGCCGCAACGCCGATTGGCCCCATCCCCGGCCCGCCGCCGCCATGCGGAATGCAGAAGGTTTTGTGAAGATTCAGGTGGCAAACATCCGCGCCGATTGTTGCCGGGCTGGTTAGCCCAACTTGTGCGTTCATGTTTGCGCCGTCCATATACACTTGCCCGCCATTCCGGTGAATCACTTCGCAGATTTCACGAATCCCTTCCTCGAACACGCCGTGGGTGCTGGGGTACGTGACCATCAGCGCGGCAAGATTATCCTTGTGTTCTTCGGCTTTTTTCTTCAGGTCTTCCACGTCAATGTTGCCGTTTGGCGCGGTCCCCACCACCACTACTTTCATCCCCACCATCACCGCGCTTGCGGGGTTGGTTCCGTGTGCCGATTGGGGGATCAGGCAAACGTTCCGGTGCGATTCGCCACGGGCGCGGTGATACGCCATAATCACCAGCAACCCGGCATACTCCCCTTGTGCCCCAGCGTTCGGTTGCAAGGAGACTTTGGCGAACCCAGTGATGTTCTCCAACGCTTCCTCCAGCGTGCTGAACAGGATGTGATAGCCTTCGGTCTGCTCGCTTGGTGCAAACGGATGGAGCTTTCCGAACTCCGGCCACGTCACAGGGAACATCTCGCTGGTGGCGTTCAGCTTCATGGTGCAGGAACCCAGGGGAATCATGGAGTGGGTCAGCGAAAGGTCGCGCGATTCCAGCATCCGCATGTAGCGGAGCATCTCATGTTCGGAGTGATGTTTGTTGAACACCGGATGGGTGAGATAGTCGCTGGTGCGGGCGAACTCTGTCGGGTACTCCACGGTGGCTTCGCGGGCAAGATCATCCACGCCGAACGTGATTGGAAGGCCGTTGTTGAAGACTGCCAGAAGATCCAGCAAGTCTTTCACTTGGACGGTTTCATCAAGGGCGATAGCAATCGAACAGGAGTCCAGTTTCCGCAAATTGATCTGCCGTTCGCGGGCAAGCAGCATAATCTGGTTTGCCTTCCCATCCGGCACGCTTACCCGGATGGTGTCGAAGTAGGTGCTGTGGTGGATGCTGTATCCCAACCGTCCCAGCCCAGTGGCCAACACGGCCGTTAGTTTATGCACACGGTGGGCAATCCGGCGGATTCCATGCGGGCCATGATAGACGGCGTACATCCCGGCAATCACCGCCAGCAGCACTTGGGCGGTGCAGATGTTGCTTGTTGCTTTTTCGCGGCGGATATGCTGCTCGCGGGTTTGCAACGCCATCCGCAGCGCGGGCTTCCCTTGCGAATCCACCGACACGCCGATGATGCGGCCCGGGATAATCCGTTTGAACTCATCGCGGGTGGCAAAAAATGCTGCGTGTGGCCCGCCGAACCCAAGCGGAACGCCAAACCGCTGTGTGGTTCCGATTGCGATGTCGGCCCCTAACTCACCCGGCGAGGTCAGTAATCCAAGAGCCAGAAGATCGGTGGCCATGGTGACGGTTGCGCCGTGGTTGCGCGCGCGGGCAATGAACTCGCGGTAGTCGTGCACCGCGCCGTCGCCAGCGGGATACTGGACCAACACACCAAACACCGGGGTGCTGAAATCGAACGTGCGGTGATCGCCCACAACCACTTCAATCCCCTGCATCAACGCGCGCGTGCGGATCACTTCAATCGTCTGCGGGAAACATTCTTGGCTGACAAAAAAGGCGTTGGCTTCGTGGTTTTTGTGGGTGGCATAGCTAAGGTGCATTGCTTCGGCAGCGGCGGTGGCTTCGTCCAGCAGCGAGGCGTTGGCAATCGGCAACCCGGTAAGGTCAATCACCATCGTCTGGAAGTTCAGCAATGCCTCCAAACGGCCCTGGGCAATCTCCGCTTGGTAGGGGGTGTACTGGGTGTACCAGCCTGGATTTTCCAGGATATTCCGCTGGATCACCGGCGGGGTGATGGTGTTGTAGTACCCCATGCCGAGGTAGGAGCGATAGACCTGGTTTTTTTGCGAAATAGCGCGAAGCTCGGCCAACATCTCATACTCACTTTTGCCATCCTGGATTGCAAGCGGCTGCGGCAACCGGATGTCGGCGGGGATGGTGGCTTCAATCAGTTCATCAAGTGAACCATACCCCAATGCAGCAAGCATCAGCGTGGTTTCGTCGTCGTTCGGGCCGATATGGCGGGGGATAAAGTCGTCGGTATAGCGAAGATCAAGATCGTTGACGGTCGTTGACATGAGCCGTAGGTTGGACTAAGTTGTTAGTGAAATTTCATGCAGAAAACCGCACAAAATTACTCACCCCACCGTGAAGGGAGTAGTCACGAGAGGAAACAGAGATCGGTGGAGATGAGCAGAGCCACCGAACACGCAACTCTTTAACAGAAACGGCCCGCCAGTGGTGGCGGGCCGTTCTGATTTTTGCGTGCTTCAATCGGGTTTTGCTTACTCCACTAACCCTTTCACTGCGTCCCGCTCCTCCATCAGTTCTTTCACCGATGCCATAAATTTCCCTTGTGCCCACTCGTTGTGTTCCACCCCTTCCACGGCTTCCCACGTGCCATCGGCGTTGGTGCGGATTGGGAAGCCGACCATCAGCCCTTCCGGGGTTCCGTACTGGCCAGTGCTGGCAACGGCCACCGAGTGCCAATCGCCATCGGGGGTTGGGTTGGTGAGCGAGATCACCGTATCAATGGCGGCGTTGGCTGCCGACGCTGCCGAGCTAAGGCCGCGTGCTTCAATAATGGCCGCCCCTCGCTTCTGCACGGTGCTGATGAACTCACCTTGCAGCCAATCGTGGTCGCTAATTGCCTCGGTTGCTGGCGCGCCACCAATTTTTGCGTTATAGAAATCGGGGTATTGTGTCGCGCTATGGTTCCCCCAGATTGCAAGGTTGGTCACCTCGCTTACGGGCCGTCCCGATTTCTGCGCAAGCTGGGTCATGGCGCGGTTTTGGTCTAGGCGGGTCATGGCAAAGAAGCGATCCTGGGGCATATCGGGCGCGCTTTTCATGGCAATCCAGGCGTTGGTGTTGCAGGGGTTGCCAACCACCAGAACGCGGGCATCGCTTGCGGCGTTGTTGTTAATGGCGCGCCCTTGTCCGGTGAAGATTCCGCCGTTGATATTCAGCAGGTCGTTCCGCTCCATTCCGGCTTTGCGGGGGACCGCGCCAACCAGCAGTGCCCAGTTGATATCCTTGAATCCAACGTTCAGATCGCTGGTTTGCACAACATCGCGCAGCAGCGGGAATGCGCAGTCGTCAAGCTCCATCACCACCCCTTTCAGGGCGTTCATGGCTTGCGGAAGCTCGATCAGGTTCAGCGAAACTTCGGTATCGGGCCCGAACACCGCGCCAGAGGCGATGCGGAACAACAAGGCGTAGCCAATCTGGCCAGCGGGGCCGGTGACGGCAACTCGGACATGCTTCTTCATGTGTGAATCGTCAAATGTGAAGTTGATAGAGTTAGGTTGCTTGCAGAAGTATGCAAAGATACCGCCCCCCTTCGCTACGGGTTTTGCCTTTTCTGTTGACGGTGTGTTGCAGGCAATGTTGGTTGGGGCAGTACGCAGGATGCGGCATCCACCCCGAACAGAGTATCTTCGCACCAGTTGCACATTCATTCAGAAGATAGGGTGACACAATGGCCAAAGCGATGAGGAATTGCTTGCAGCAGCCGAGGAGATAGAATAAATGAAGCGAACATAGCTGCCCATCACTCTCTCCCCCTTGATCTTCCCACGTGCCACCCATCAAATCCCGTATCTTCGCAAGGGGAAACCATGCTTGATTTACCAACCGGAGAGAACCCAATGACTATCCATCCTTTGCCCGTGAAACGCCCGCACCTGCTTGCGCTGTTTGGCGCGGCCTGCGTTGCTGCCATGCTGCTGCTGATCGCCCCTTCCCCGCCGCCGGATCACGCTTCGGCCAGAAGATTCCGGCCCAATATCACCTCGTTCGAAATCCCAACCACGCTCAGTTTTTGTGGCGAGCCGGTGCCGATGGATAACCCCGAAGTCCGCAAACGGTTCGAACGTGAGTTCTATCTGAACTTGCAATGGGATGGGCAGGTGATGCTCTATCTGAAACGCTCGGGTGAGTACTTCCCGATGTTCGAGAAGATGCTTGCCGAAGCCGGCGCGCCCGATGACCTGAAATACCTTTCCGTTGCCGAAAGCGCGCTGCAGATGCCGCAATCCAGCAAGGAAGCCGTGGGGTTGTGGCAGTTCATCCCCGCAACCGGTCGGCAATACGGATTGCAGATTGATGACTACGTTGACGAACGCCGCCACCCAGAAAAATCCACAGCCTCGGCAATCCGCTACTTGAAAGATGGCTACGCACGGTTCAACAGCTGGACCCTTTCGGCGGCGGCCTACAACATGGGCGAGGGGGCAACAACCGATGACTTGCAGTTCCAGCAGCGCGGGAACTACTACGACCTGTATGTGAACGAGGAGACCAGCCGCTATCTGTTCCGCATCATTGCCATTAAGGAGATTATGAGCAACCCCGAGAAGTACGGCTTCTTCCTTGATTCCACCGATCTTTACGCCGCACCACGCACAACCGAGGTTGCCGTTGCTTCGGAAATCCCGAACCTTGCTGCGTGGGCAATCCAACAAGGGAGCAGCTACAAGGATGTGAAATTGCTGAACCCCTGGATTAAAAAACGCACATTGCTGAAACCTGCCGCAGGGCAACCATACGTGATCCGTTTACCGCTTCCAGCAACGGAGAAATAAGGAGAATTCACCACCAGTGCTAACACGATTTCTTGCCGCGTTTGGCCGCGGTGTCACGGGGTTCTTTGCCGAGCTTGGGCGGATTGTGCAGTTGCTGCAGAGCGTCCTTCGGTTTCTGCCGCAAGCCTTCCGCACCCGCCGATTGATTATTGAGCAAATGGCGGCGATTGGGGTAAGCTCACTTCCGCTGGTGTTGTTGGTTGGCTCGTTCACCGGAGCGATTGCCGCATTGCAGGCCACCAACTTGTTCGCCAAGTTCAACCTTGTTGCGCTGGCGCGCCCGTTCATTGGCGGCTCAATCGCCACAGTGGTCTTCACCGAGCTTTCCCCTGTGCTGACTGCGTTGGTGATTGCCGGGCGAATTGGCGGCGCGATTGCTGCCCAGCTTGGAACGATGCGCGTCTCGGAGCAGATTGACGCTTTGGAGATGATGGCCGTTCACCCACACCGCTACCTTGCCATGCCGCGCGTGGTGGCCGGCATGACCATGATGCCAGTGCTGATTGTCTTCAGCAACCTTGTGGCTATCGTCGGTGCGTACAGCCTGATGGTGCTGAAGTTCAATTTTTCTTCGTTTGATTTTTTCAGCTCCGTCCAGCAATTTTTTAGCGCGTATGAGATCATCATCGGCTTGGTGAAATCATTCACTTTCGGCGGCGTAACCGCGTTGATCGGCTGCTATGTTGGCATGAGGACCACTGGCGGAGCCGAAGGCGTTGGGACCTCCACCGTCCGCTCCTTCACCATTTCATCGGCCATGATTTTGGTGCTGGATGCGTTGTTTGGGTATGTGTTGTAGGTGGTGCATTGCAAGGGAGGGGATTGGTCAGTGGTCAGTAGCCAGTGGTCAGTAGTCAGTGGTCAGTGGTCAGTAGCCAGTGGTCATTCATTCACCAATTACCAATTACCAATTACCAACTCACCTTACGCAACCCCATTGGCAGCGTGTCCGATATTCTCCGAAAACCCGCGAGATTGCTTCGTCGAAGACTCCTTGTCGAAGACCCCGACCCTTCGGGGCAATGACGGGAGAATGGGAGTGTGCGTAAGGTGAGTGACTAATGACTAATGACCAATGACCCTCTTTGCAACTGACCACTGACCACTGACCTTGACTTTGCGTAAGGTCAGTTACCAATCACCCTTGTTCTCTCCCCGCGACTGAGCACATTCCCGTGACAGCATTTTGTAGATTGTTCCCAGCAATTCATCATCCACTATCCATCCGGCAACGCCATGAACAGCAGCACAGCAACCATGCACCAGACGCTACGCCACTATTTTGGCTACGAGCAATTCCGCCCGCTTCAGCAGGAGGTGATTGACGATGTGATGGCCGGCACCGACACGTTTGTGCTGATGCCGACCGGCGGCGGGAAATCGCTTTGCTACCAGATTCCGGCACTACTTCTCCCCGGCCTTACAGTGGTGGTTAGCCCGCTGATTGCCTTGATGAAAGATCAAGTTGATGGCCTTACCACTGCTGGGGTTCCGGCAACGTTTATCAACAGCACTCTAGATATTGCCGAGGCCGACCGCCGGAAGGAGCAAGTTCGTTCCGGCCAGATCAAGCTGCTGTACGTTGCGCCAGAGCGGCTTGTGCTTGGCGATTTTCTCCGGCTGATGAAGAGCGTAACCCTCTCGCTGGTAGCGATTGATGAAGCCCATTGCATCAGCGAGTGGGGGCATGATTTCCGTGTGGAGTATCGGCGGCTGGCCCTCCTTCGCGAACAATTCCCAACCGTTCCAATCATCGCGCTGACGGCAACGGCAAACGATCGTGTGCAGCAGGACATCATCCAACAACTTCAGCTTCGCGATGCCAAGCTGCACCGTGCCGGCTTCAACCGGCCAAATCTTAGCTATGCAGTTAAGCAAAAGACAACAGGGCTTAGGCCGTTGTTCGAAATTGTTGAGCGGCATCGGGGGGAATCGGGAATAATCTACTGCGGCAGCCGCAGCCGAACCGAAAAACTGACCGACCACCTGCGCGAACGGGGCTACCGCGCACTTCCCTACCATGCCGGGCTGGACCGCGAAACCCGCACCCGCAACCAAGAAGCCTTCGACCGTGATGATGTTGAGATTATCTGCGCAACCATTGCATTTGGGATGGGGATTGATAAATCGAACGTCCGCTACATCATCCACTACGACCTCCCCAAAAACATCATGGGCTACTACCAGGAAACCGGGCGTGCCGGGCGCGATGGGTTGCCGTCGGAGTGTGTGTTGTTTTACGGGCAGGGGGATCGCGCAAAGCAGATGCGGTTTATCGAGGAGAAGCCAGACCCGAACGACCGCGCCGTTGCAATCGAACAGCTGAACCAGATGGTGGGCTATGCCGAAGCCACGCAATGCCGCCGCGCCTTGTTGCTGCATCACTTCTCCGACGACTACACCGCCACCAACTGCGGCAACTGCGATAACTGCCTTTCCACCAACCCGCTTGAAACGGTGGATGTCACCCGCCAAGCCCAGATGCTAATGTCGTGCGTGATTCGGGTTCAAGAACGGTTTGGCACATCGCATGTGGTGGATGTGCTGCGTGGATCCAACGCGGCAAAAATTCTGAACTATCGCCACAACCTTCTTCCCACCTACGGCATCGGTGAGGCCACTTCAAAATCGGAATGGATGTGGCTTGCACGGGCAATGGTGACGGCCGGATACCTTAGCCAGGATGCCACGAGCTTCAATGTGCTGCGAACCACTGAACTGGGTCGCCAAGTGCTGCGTGATCGCCAGACGATCACGCTGCAACGCCAACGCCAAGAATCACCCCGCAAGCAGGAACGCGAGCGGAGCATCAACCGGACAATGGGCGATTTGCCGGAAAACAATGTTGAGCTATTCCAACGCCTGCGCGGGCTGCGCAAGCGGATTGCCGACGACGAACACGTCCCCGCCTACATCGTTTTTGGCGACAACACGTTGATTGGAATGGCCACCCGTTTGCCACGGACATTGGAGGAGATGCGGATGGTCTCCGGCGTGGGTGAGATGAAAACCAAGCGATACGGCGCGGCGTTTCTGCAAGCGATAGCCGAGTTTCTTGGGGAACAGCCAAGCATCCAAACAGTGGAGCGGCAGATTCCCGATTTTGTGCCACCGGAGCTTTCCGAATCGGCCATAGCCACGTGGTACGCGTACCGCAAAGGGATGCAGATGGAAGCATTGGCTGCCGCACGGCAAATTTCCCAATCAACGCTGCTTGGACATCTGGAATCGTTGGTGGCGCACGGGAAGATTGACAGCATTGAGGAGATTGTTCCGCCGGAGAAAATTGAGCCGATACGGGCTGCGTTCCGCCGCAACGGGCTTGCCGCGCTTCGGCCAGTGATGGATGATCTTCCCGCGGGTTTTGCCACGTGGGACGAGCTACGGATTGTCCGTGCCGATCACTACCGGCGGAAACACAGCACCTCACGCGAAGCAGCCAAGGTCTAGCCAGCCTCCAAACAATACGCCAGCAATTTCCCCTTCACTGCTCACTGAAGAGTGAACAGTGAAGGATGAAGAACCAGAACTTACCCCTTCTCCATGTTCTTCACTGACCTTACGCACCTGCCCTCGTTCGCTGCCAGCCCTCACCCCGGCCCTCTCCCAAACAGGTGATGCTACTGCTTCCACTCCATTGGTCGGGTGGGAGAGGGAGCCAAAGCTGAAGAGAAGAAGAGCATCGAAGCACGCCACCGAGCCGGCAAGTCTTCATCTGCGTACGGTCAGTTCTTCATTCCCCCATTCGACACTCCTTAGTCACGCCGCAAAACCCCCAGCAGCCGAAGCAGCGCAATGAACAGAACAGCCCCACCAATGCCGATAAAGAACCCCGGCCAGGAGAAGCCTTCCATCACTTTGTAGTTGAATAACTCCGCCGCCAGCCACGCCCCAAGTGCCGAGCCGATTACCCCAACGATGATGTTGGTCAGGCAGCCCAGTTGGTTGTTGGCTTTGGTGATGATGCTGGCAAGCCAGCCGATGATTGCCCCGACGATGATGGTTCCAAAAAATCCAGTTGGCATGGTTGATGCGGTTGATGTGCTCTATTGATTGCGTGCCTTTGTGGTCACTTTGCGGTTGCTTGCTTGGCGGACAGCAGCGGCGGCGCGCGCCGGCCCGCTATTGATCGCTTCAAAAACTAACGAAAGATTCTGAGAGATTGGCTTCTGGAACACCGCAGTTGTGACGTAGCTTTGCGCCCTCTTTTGTAGAACTCCCCTGATGAACATCCTGGTACTGAACTGGCAAGATTGGACTAACCCCCTAAGTGGTGGGGCCGAGGTTCATCTGTACGAAACCTTCCGCCGCGTTGCGGCGATGGGCCACAGCGTGACCCTGTTCTGCTGTGCCTATCCGAACGCGAAGCCGGAGGAAGTGATTGATGGAATCCGCATCATCCGCCGTGGCGGGCGGAACACCTTCAATTTTGTTGTCCCGTTCTACTACCTGTTCAAGCTCCGCAAACTTCAGTTTGATGTTGTTGTGGATGATCTGAACAAAATCCCCTTCTACACCCCGCTCTACGTTCGTCGCCCGTTGGTGGGGATCAGCCATCATTTTTTTGGGAAATCCATTTTTGCCGAAGCAGGGACAATCTTCGGAAGCTATGTCTATCTGGCCGAGAAGATGGTGGACTTTGTGTACCGGAACACCCCATTCCTTGTGGTCTCGCAGTCAACGCTGGATGAGTTTGTGGAGCGTGGGTTCCGCCGCCAGAATTTCCATCTGGCAATGAACGCGCTGGATCACCAGCGGCTGCGGCCAACGGGCGTTGCAAAATCCTTGCACCCAACCATCGGCTACTTCGGGCGGCTGAAAAAATACAAGTGTGTGGATCATGTGGTGAAAGCTTTTGCGAACGTTCGCCAGCAGATACCCAACGCCGAGCTTGTGATTATTGGCCGTGGCGATTTCCAGCCCGAGCTTGAACAACTTGCCCACCAGCTTGGCGTTGCCGATGCAACACGATTCACGGGGTTTGTGACCGAGGAAGAAAAATTGCGACTGCTGCAAGAGCTGTGGGTGGTGGTGAACCCTTCGCAAAAAGAGGGCTGGGGAATCGTGAACGTGGAAGCCAACGCCTGCGGAACCCCCGCCATTGCCGCCAACACGCCCGGCTTGCGCGACTCAGTACAAGATGAAGTGACCGGATTGCTCTACCCTTGGGCCGATATTGATGCAATGGCCGAACGGGTTATACGAGTGCTGACCAATGCCGAGCTACGCGACAAGCTGCGAACCAACGCGCTGGAATTTGCGCAATCGCTGACTTGGGAGAAGACGGCGGAAACAACAGTGGAGGTGTTGAACGCAAGTTCGGCGAAGTAACCAGCCTTACGCAGAATTTGGAGAGTGAAGGCTTGCCCGTTTGGTGGCTTGCTTCGATTCTCCTCTTCGGCTTTGGCTCCCTCTCCCACCCGACGAATCCAGTCGAAACAGTAGCATCACCCGTTTGGGCGCAGTACGGATTGCTGTCACCGGCGCAGTGTTGAACTCCATCGGGGCTTGTGCGTGCTGCGCTTGCGCAACAATCCGGGCGATTGGTTTCAGGCCGTTGGCGGCGGCGTACCCCTCATCGGCAAGCACCAACGCTGCCGCCCCATCGTTGATGGTGCTGGCGTTGGCGATGATGACTTCTTCGATGTTCTCTGGGGAAACCCCAGCGCGCTCCAGTGCGGCCTTGATTACGGTTGCCCCAAGCTGCGGAGCCGCAACCGAGCTAAGCGACCCACCGAACGACCCAATCGGGGTCCGTGCCGCTGAAAGAATGACGGTTGGCATTTGCACTTAACAGAAAGAATGTCAACGGGTATTGACTTTCGCATTGCCAATATGTTACCTTGCAATTGCTTTCAACCATGCTGGCTACAATTCATCTTTTGCTCTCTTCTTTTCTTTAGAAGAAGTGACAGGGCAAAAGCTCTCTACAATATTGAATACTTAATTGCTCACCTTACGCAGATGAAGACTTGCCGGCTCGGTGGCTTGCTTCGATGCTCTTCTTCTCTTCGGCTTTGGCTCCCTCTCCCACCCGACCAATGAAGTCGAAGCAGTAGCATCACCTGTTTGGGAGAGGGTCGGGGTGAGGGCTGGCAGCGAACGAGGGCAGGTGCGTAAGGTCAGTTAATTATAGCAGAACTCCCTATAAAAAACACTGTAAGCATCTAAAACTCAAATAGACACATCCTTTTCGGAAAAAAATCAATGAAAAAGCCAATCCGCTACATCCTGAATGCTATTTCTATATTTTTAGGAGTGATGATTTGTTTTGGACATGGCATCTCTCCAGAATCTGGCAATATAGTGAGGGTGCAAGGAGCATACCATAGCTCTAAAAACAATGAACCTGACCTTGTGAAAGAAAGCAAATTCAATTTTATTGCCGAAATCGGCCCTGCTATTATTACTACCTCTTCTGGGATTCAAAAATCCATAACGATTGAACCTCGACCAATCCCACATAAAAGGAATTCAGATTTTTTTTATTGGTATAGCAATTCATTCCAACTTGATATTGATGACACCTTAACAATGGAATTGAATATCTCAGGAGATTATTATGCCAAAAATCTAAAGTCTCCAAATACCCTCAATGGAAGTACGCTGTCCGTTGTTGCCAGTTTAGTTGATGACTCTGAAGGTCAAGAAGATTCTCCTTTGTCTTTCGCTCTTTTCCCTCCATCGCTTTCAACTCTGTATCCATTAGGAAAATTTCATCTTGACTTCAAAAACCAAGATTCCATAATATTTAATGAACGAAAGAACATTCTTATATACGTTAAGAGCAACAGTAATTTCTTAGGCAAGAAAGTTAAAATAAAATTAAGAATACTTGCAACAGGGATGAGTACTGCTAATTTGACAATTAACGACGCAGCTTTTAATAGCGGGATAATAGAAAAAGCAAACTCTATTGAATGAGGTACATGCCAAACAAAGAAGCCAGCACACAACAATGTGCTGGCTTCTTTGCTTCGTGATCATTTTTTTAGCGATTACACCATCTCCACAATCACCGCTGTTGCTTCGCCGCCGCCGATGCAGATTCCGGCAAGGCCACGCTTCAATCCGCGGCTTTGCAGCGCGTACAGCAGCGTCGTAAGAATGCGCGCTCCCGAAGCTCCAATCGGGTGGCCAAGCGCTACCGCGCCGCCGTTCACATTCAGTTTTTCGTGCGGCAATCCAAGCTCGTTCTTTGCTGCCAGCGCGGTGACGGCAAACGCTTCGTTGATTTCAAACAGATCAATATCATCCACCGTCAACCCTCCTTTTTCCAGCACACGACGGATTGCTGTCACCGGCGCAGTGTTGAACTCCATCGGGGCTTGCGCGTGCTGCGCTTGCGCAACAATCCGGGCGATTGGTTTCAGGCCGTTGGCGGCGGCGTACCCCTCATCGGCAAGCACCAACGCTGCCGCCCCATCGTTGATGGTGCTGGCGTTGGCAGCGGTCACGCTTCCATCCTTTGTGAACACTGGCTTCAGCGTTGGGATTTTATCGAAGTTCGTTTTGAACGCATCCTCATCGGTATCCACCACCGTCTCCCCTTTGCGATCCTTGATAACCACCGGCACAATTTCTTCTTTGAACCGCCCCTCTGTCACCGATGCCTGCGCACGGCGGTAGCTTTCAATAGCAAAGGCATCTTGGTCGTTGCGGTTGATGCTGCAAGCCGCCGCGCAAGCATCGGCGGCAACGCCCATTGCCACGTTGTCGTAGGCATCGGTAAGGCCATCGTATTGCATTGAGTCAAGGATTTTTCCATCGCCGAATTTGTAGCCGTAGCGTCCGTTTGGCAGAAGGTATGGAGCCATGGACATGGATTCCTGCCCACCGGCAACAACCAGTTGTGCATCGCCAGCACGGATCACCTGATCGGCAAGCATCACCGCTTTCATTCCGCTTCCGCAGACCTTGCCGATGGTGAGCGTTGGGACGGAGTTTGGGATGCCGGCGCCCAGCGCGGCTTGGCGTGCTGGCGACTGTCCAACGCCAGCAGTCAGGACGTTGCCGATGATGACTTCTTCGATGTTCTCTGGGGAAACCCCAGCGCGCTCCAGTGCGGCCTTGATTGCGGTTGCCCCAAGCTGCGGAGCCGCGACCGAGCTAAGCGACCCGCCGAACGACCCAATCGGGGTCCGTGCCGCTGAAAGAATTACGGTTGGCATGGTGTAGTAGAATTATCTGTGGATAGTTGTTAGTGCTTATGCTTCCATTATTTCGCTCGGTTGCATCTTCTCCCGCTCCCGTTGCATCATCGCCACGAAGTCGCCGAACAGATAGTCGGCATCGTGGGGGCCGGGGCCGGCTTCGGGGTGATACTGAACGCAGAACAGCGGTAGCTCCTTGTGCCGGAATCCCTCCGATGTTCGGTCGTTTAAGTTCACGTGCGTAAGCTCGATTGGAAGATGCTGCAACGAGTCCAGATCAACCGCAAAACCGTGGTTCTGGCTGGTGATCTCGTTCAACCCAGTCTGTAGGTTCTGCACCGGGTGGTTGGCCCCGCGATGCCCAAACTTCAGCTTAAACGTCTTGCCGCCAAGTGCCAGCGCCAGCAGTTGATGGCCCAAGCAGATGCCAAAGATCGGCTTCTTGCCGATCAATTCTTTGATGGTTTCAATCGTGTATTTCACAGCATCAGGGTCGCCGGGACCGTTCGATAGGAAGATGCCGTCGGGGTTCAGGGCCATGATGTCGGCGGCGGTAGCGTTGGATGGGACCACCGTCAGGCGGCATCCAAACGCCGCAAGCCGCTCCAAAATGTTATGCTTCACCCCGTAGTCAACCACCACAACATGGAACCGGGCATCATCCAAATCGGCGGAAGCACCGGGAAGCCGGTATCCGCTTTCATCCAGCGAAGCCCAGACGTAGGGGGCATCGCAGGTGACGTTTTTGGTGAGGTCTAGCCCGGCCATGCTGGGAATTGCGCGGGCGCGCTCCAGCAGGCTGGCTTCATCAAGGTCGGTTGCGGAAATAATCCCCCGCATCGCCCCTTCCTCGCGAAGGATTCGGACAAGTCGGCGGGTGTCAATCCCTTCAATACCGATAACACCGTTTTGGTCTAGATATTGATCAAGATCGCCGTGGCTGCGCCAGTTGGACCGCAGCCGTGCGGCCTCGCGGGTGACAAACCCGGCAGCTTGCACCGCACGCGATTCAACATCGTAGCCGTTCACCCCAACGTTCCCCTGATGGGGGTAGGTCATCGTCACAATTTGGCCGTTGTAGCTGGGGTCAGTCAGAATTTCCTGGTAGCCGGTGATGGAGGTATTGAACACCACTTCGCCGGTTGCTTCGCGGTCGGTCGCGCCAAAGGCTCGTCCGGTGAAGACAGCTCCATTTTCTAACACAAGTTTTGCTTTTGGTCGGGAGAGCATCGGCAGTTGAGCAATTTGGAGGTTGGTACTTGGACAAATTGAGCAAAGCTACAAAAGCCGTAACGCTGGGGGAACGCCGGAAACGTGACAGCCGGAAACGGTATGAAAGCAAGCGGAAAAACAGAAAGATCGTGGGTTCGGTAGCCTACGGTTGGGGCCACCGCCGCCCGGGTCACCATTAAGAAGCCGCCCGAAGCAAGTTCTGTGCGTTCATATTCCCCGAACTTAGCGTTTGGTTGTGAGAGAAAACTCCAATTTCAGCAAGAAACCAACGATTTTTTCTACGATTATCCGACATCATGTAACAGCTTCCGCCAATCAAAAAATAGCTTTGCCGCCCCCCCTCCGTTTCGTACTTTTGAACACTTTCTGAACACCATTTTCCAACTTCCAACCGCAAACCGAACTATGAAGTTTACCGTCCCCGTCAAAGACCTTGCGCAAGCTCTGGGCCGCATCTCCAGCGCAATCCCACAGCGTTCGCCAATGCCAGTGTTAGAGAATGTCCTGCTTCAGCTTGAAGGCTCCATGCTGTCGCTAACCGCTACCGATATGGACATCACCATGACCACCACCCTTGAGGTTCGTGGCGAACGGAACGGCGCACTGCTGCTTCCGGCACGCCGCCTTGTGGATACCGTGAAAGCATTGGAAATGGGTGAGGTGACGCTGGATGCCGACCTGAACAGCAAACGAACATTGCTGAACACCAGCAGCGGCGAGTACCGCCTAAGTGGAATGGATGCTGCCGAGTTTCCGCAGCTTGCTGCATTCAATCCAACCATCACCATCACCTTGCCATCGGCCAAGTTCGGCGGCATGGTGGATCGCACCAGTTTTGCTTGCTCCACCGACGAATTCCGCCCAGCAATGACCGGGGTGCTGTTCCAGTTCCGCCCGAACGAGATCCGCTCGGTTGCCACCGATGGTTTCCGCCTGGTGCGGGTGATTGACCACGAAATGCAGCCGCAAGTGAGTGATAACGTGGATGTGATTGTTCCCCCAAAGGCATTGCAACTGGTCCACAAAGCCTTCGGTGCCGAGCAGATGACCCTTGAAGCCAACTCCACCCACGTCCGGTTCACCGACGGGGCCACCACCATCACCGCCCGGTTGATTGACGAAACCTACCCGAACTACGAAAGCGTGATCCCGCAAGCCAACGACAAACGGATGGTGATCCGCCGCGACGACATTTTAGGATCGGTGAAACGGGTCAGCCTCTACAGCAACTCGCAAACCCGCCAAGTTCGGCTGAAGTTGGGGGGGAACGCCCTTCGGATCCAAGCCGAGGACGTTGACACCGGCGGGGAAGCGTTCGAGAACGTGCCATGCGATTACAGCGAAACAGAAATGGAGATCGGGTTCAACTCCCAATTCATGCGCGAGGCACTGGACCGGATCGAGGCCGACGAGGTAGCGTTCGACTTCTCAACGCCGCTTCGCCCGTCGCTGATTTCCCCCTACGGCAAATCGAACGGTCAGGAAGTGCTGATGCTGCTGATGCCGGTGCGGCTGAACTCCTGATTTTTTTGGCTGATTGACCCAATGCGTATCCGTCGCCTCACATTCCAAAATATCCGCAACCACACGGCAACCCAACTGTTGGCCGCCGATGGGGTGAACATCATCACTGGCATGAACGGTCAGGGGAAGACCTCGATCCTTGAGGCGATTTCGGTCTGCACCCTGACCCGTTCGTTTGTTGGAACCCAAGATGCCAGCTTGATTCGGCGGGGGGAGAAGTTCTTTGAATCATCGGTGGAAGGGGTAAGCGATTACGGCGTAACCCGCCGGTTCGATGTCCGCTACGATCCCAACATCGGCAAAACCATCAGGCTGGATGGCTCGCCAGCGGGGAACGCCGCCCAGGTGATTGGCGCGGCTCCAACGGTGGTGCTTTCTCCCGATATGAAGGCGATTAGCGGCGGCGGGCCGGGGGAGCGGCGGCGGTTCATTGATATGGTCATCTCGCAGGCAAAGCGGCGGTATCTGGAAGACCTGATGCAGTACCGCCGCATCCTGAAGCAGCGGAACGCAGTGCTTGCAACCGGGCTGAAGCAACGCCGACCTGTTGACCGGAACCTGATTGAAACCTACGACGAAGGGCTGATTGAACGCGCTGCCCATTTGATGATGGAGCGGACGCAATTCATCGAAGAATTTGCGCCGCTGCTGGCACAAACCGCACGTGACGTTGCCGACGGGGCCGACCACGTTGCCATCCGCTACCAGCCCGATTGCGTCCGCGAACCGCGCACTTCCGTTGCCGACTACCGCGACGCGCTGTGGCTACGAAGCAAGCAAGTGTTTGCCGAAGAACAGCGGCGCGGCGCAACCCTGTTCGGTGCCCATCGGGACGATATTCGGATGGAGATCAACGGCGGGGATGTTCGGGTGGCCGCAAGCCAGGGGCAGCACAAAACATTGCTGATTGGGTTGAAGGTGGCCGAATTCCACTACCTTGCCCGCCAGTGCGCCGAAACCCCAATCATTCTGTTAGATGACATCTTTGGCGAGCTTGATGCCTACCGTGCCGAGCGGGTCTATGACCTTACGCGGAACCTTGCCCAGGTATTTTTAACCGTGGTGTCGTTCGACATGCTCCCCTTCCTGCGCGGCAGAAATTTAGGAGAATCGGAAGCGAATATTGAAGTGGTGAAGGGGGGGATTGTGGAACAGAAGATTCCGACCTCAGGTTCAGGTCAGATAGACAATGAGGCGAAAGTATATCTGTAAATCCAAATCAGTTGAACGTACCCTCCATGCCAAACTCCATCGGCGCAATAATTCAGCAATGGCTTCGCGAGAACGGGCTGGATGAAAAATTAAAAGAACAATCGGTCCCAACTTACTGGGTGGAGATTGTTGGCGAAACCATTGCCAAACACGCAACGGTAGACCGCATTGATAAAGGGACAATGTTCATCAGTGTGCAAAGCGCAACGTGGCGGAACGAGATCATGATCCGCCGCGAAGAAATAAAAAAGAAAGTGAACGAGCGATTTGGTGCGGAAGTAGTGCAGGAAATTGTGGTAAGGTAAGTCGGGTGGATTAACGCAAGAACAGCAGCTAACAACAACCAATTATACAACCAAGCTAATGGCAGATCACGACGTTACAACAACGACCAACGGGAATGGGTACAGCGAGGAGAGCATCAAGGTGCTGGAAGGGCTTGAAGCAGTGCGGAAACGCCCGGCAATGTACATCGGCGATATCGGCACTCGCGGCCTCCATCACCTTGTGTATGAGGTTGTTGATAATTCGATTGACGAAGCACTTGCCGGACGCTGCGACACGATTAGCGTCACCATCCACAAGGATAATTCCATTACTGTAAGCGATAACGGTTCGGGTATTCCGGTGGGGATGCACCCAACCCAAAAAATATCCACGCTACAGGTGGTGATGACCATCCTTCACGCTGGCGGAAAGTTCGATAAAGATGCCTACAAAGTCTCTGGTGGATTACACGGTGTGGGCGTTTCGGTGGTGAACGCTTTGTCGGAGCATATGATCTCCACAATTAAGCGCGATGGAAAAATGTACCAGCAAGAATATCGCCAGGGAATTCCGCAGGGGGATGTTATTGAGATCGGTACGTCAGCCAAAAAAGAAACCGGAACTACCCAGTGGTTCCGCCCAGATTCCAGCATTTTCAAAAACACCGAATATCGCTGGGATACCCTTGCCGAACGGATGCGTGAGCTTGCCTTCCTGAACCCCACCGTCACCATCACCATGAGCGACGAGCGGGAAGATGGAATTACCGAGGTTTTCCATTACAAGGATGGTTTGGTTGGTTTTGTGAAATACATTGATAGCACCCGCACAGCAATGATTAAGCCCGTGATGATTGCTGGCGAAAAAGAAAATACCCCAGTTGAAATTTGCTTCCAGTACAACAGCGGCTACAGCGAAAATGTGTTCAGCTACGTGAACGACATTAACACCCACGAAGGGGGAACACACGTTAGCGGTTTCCGGTCGGCATTAACCCGCACGCTGAACGCTTACGCACAAAAAAATAAGCTGCTGAAAAACGAAAAACTGACACTGACGGGCGAAGATTTCCGCGAAGGGCTTACGGCGGTTATTTCTGTGAAAGTTGCCGAACCCCAATTTGAAGGACAAACCAAAACCAAACTTGGCAACAGCGAAGTTGACGGCATCGTCCGCTCCATTTTTGGTGATGTGCTTACTCAGTATTTGGAAGAAAATCCAAAAGTTGGGAAAGCAATTATTGACAAAGTTTTTTCCGCAGCCGAAGCGCGCGAAGCCGCCCGAAAATCACGCGAGCTTGTGCGCCGGAAAAATGCGATGGAGACCATGACGCTCCCCGGAAAACTTGCCGATTGCTCCATTGAAGACCCCGAACATTGCGAAATTTATTTGGTGGAGGGGGATAGCGCCGGGGGAAGCGCAAAGTCCGCCCGCGACCGCCGCACGCAGGCAATCCTTCCGCTGCGTGGCAAGGTGCTGAATGTGCAAAAAGCACGAATCAATAAGGTGCTGGAGAACGAGGAAATCCGTGCAATCTTTACCGCGCTTGGTGTTGGGTTTGGCGAAACCTTGGATGTGAGTAAAGCACGCTATGGCAAAGTAATCCTAATGGCCGATGCCGATGTTGACGGCGCACACATCCGCACGCTTCTGCTGACGCTCTTCTTCAATTATATGCGGGAGATGATTGAGCAGGGGAAAATTTATCTGGCAATGCCACCACTCTACAAGGTGAAAAAAGGGAAGGCCGACTACTACGCGTATGACGATGCCGAACGTGATGAAATCCTGAAGCGGCTGCGCAAGGATACTGGTGCTGCGGCCCAAGTTGAGGAAGAGGGAGAGAAGCCGGAGTACGAAGAAGTTGGGCGCACCCGTGATGGCATCGTCATCAGCCGATTTAAGGGATTGGGTGAGATGAACCCCGAACAGTTGTGGGCAACCACCATGAACCCCGAAACCCGCACTTTGCAGCAGGTGACGATTGAAAACGCCCAGCACGCCTCACACATTTTCGAGACACTGATGGGGGATTCGGTGGAGCCACGCCGCCAGTTTATCGAGCGGACCGCGCGGTATATTAGGAATCTGGACGTGTAGCCGTTCGGCGGCTGTTCCAAAAAATCTTTTGGGGATGCCCGTAAAGAATTCGGGTATCCCCTTTCCTTTTACATCTTTTCTCTTACATTTGGTTTGCCGTCTGGGTGCGAACTTTGCACCTGTATTGCATCTTTCGGCAATGCCCAACGGTGAAGCCAATCCACGCATTGTGGCATTGGTGTCGGTTCCGCTTTCTGCTACTTCAAACGCAGTTCAACATATCCTACTTATCCTGGAGAAATCTTCATGAGCAATGACGCAATCAGGCAACAATTAGAAGCGTTCGGGATCACGAACGTGGGGGAGATTATCTACAACGGCACAACGGCACGATTGGTAGAGGAGTCGGTAGTTCGTGGTGATGGACACCTTACCCGCGGCGGCGCACTTGCTGTGCTTACGGGCCAACATACTGGGCGTTCGGTGCAGGACAAGTTTGTTGTCCGTGAATCATCAAGCGAGAGCCACATTTGGTGGGGAACCGTCAACCGCGAGTTCCCGCAGGAGAAATTCAACGGGCTGCTGGAAAAAGCCAAAGCATTCCTTGCTGGCAAGGATGTGTTTGTGGCCGATTGCTACGTCGGTGCCGATCCCCGCTATCGCCTGAACGTCCGCGTGATCAACACCAACGCCTACCAGAATCTTTTCTCCCAAACACTCTTTATCCCGCTTCGCAAAGCAGCTGATAGCACTGCCGAGTTCGCCCCTGATTTTACCATTGTCCATGTCCCTTCCATGGAGGCCGATCCGGCAGCTGACGGAACCCGCTCCGGAACCTTTGTCCTGCTTGATTTCGGCCAAAAGCTGATCCTGATTGGTGGAACTTCCTATGCTGGCGAGATCAAAAAGTCCATCTTCACCGTGATGAATTATCTGCTTCCGCTGCAGGGCATTATGCCGATGCACTGCTCGGCCAATGTTGGAAAAGATGGGGATGTTGCCGTGTTGTTCGGGCTGTCGGGAACCGGAAAAACCACGCTTTCTGCCGACCCGAACCGGCTGCTGATTGGCGACGACGAACACGGCTGGTCCGACGACGGCGTGTTCAATTTTGAAGGCGGCTGCTACGCGAAGGTTATCAAACTCAATGCTGAAGCCGAGCCACAGATCTACGCCACAACGCAGATGTTTGGGACGGTTTTAGAGAATGTGGTGGTGGATCCCGAAACCGGCGAAGTTGACCTTGACCAAGCCAAGTACACCGAGAACACACGCGCTGCATATCCCCTAGATTTCATCCCAGGGATTGCTCCCGGATCGGTTGGTGGCCACCCCAAAAACATCATTATGCTTACCGCCGATGCCTTTGGTGTGCTGCCGCCAATTTCTAAACTCACCACCCCGCAGGCAATGTACCAGTTCATCAGCGGCTACACTGCTAAAGTTGCCGGAACCGAGAAAGGGGTCACCGAACCACAACCAACGTTCAGTGCTTGCTTTGGCGCGCCGTTTATGGCCCATCACCCATCGGTGTATGCTGGGTTGTTGGGGAAAAAAGTTGAGGAACACGGAGTGAACTGCTGGTTGGTGAACACCGGCTGGACTGGCGGACCACACGGCGTTGGAAGCCGGATGAAAATTGCCTACACTCGCGCAATGATTAACGCGATCCTTGCTGGCCAGCTTGAGAATGTTGAGTACCGTGAAGACCCGATCTTTGGCCTGATGGTGCCGTCCAGCGTCCCGAACGTCCCGCCGGAGGTGCTGAACCCACGCAACACCTGGGCCGATCCGAACGCCTACGACGACCAAGCCTACAAATTGGCAGGGTTGTTTATCGAGAACTTCAAGAAGTACGAGGAAGGAACCGCCGAGGAAATCCGCGCCGCCGCACCACGTGTGCGCGAAATGGCGGAGTAACCGTAACGGAAGCGATAGATACGAGAACAATCAAGGGGAATCGCTAAAGCGGTTCCCCTTGTATTTTTGTGGAGCCTCTTCCCCCCCACCTTGAAGATGCTGCATCTATCGGCATTGCTCCCCCCCCCCCCTCTCCGGCAAGCAGCGTTGTTGCACGACTCAGAACTACTTGACCCACAAACAACTGACCATGACGAACGAATCTCTGCGCCGTGTTGGCGGCTACGAACTGCTGGAACTAATCGGTTCGGGCGGGATGAGCCAAGTCTATCGGACACGCCGTGTTGACGATGGGCTGATTGTGGCCCTAAAAGCAATCCGAATGGAGGATGTGGATACCGACTACGAGCGCCGATTACGCCGCGAACCGGAAGTTCAGCAGGGAGCCGGACACCAGAACATTGTGGGGATGCTGGATTGGTTTCGCGAGCATGATACGTTCTACGTGGTGATGGAGTATGTGGCAGGGCGTTCGTTGGCGCAGGTGATCTACAAGGAATCGGGGCCGCTGCCGTTCCAGAAAGCCAGCGAGTATATCCGCCAGGCGTTGGCTGGGTTGGCGCACCTCCATTCGCTTGGGATTATTCATCGGGATATTAAGCCTTCCAATCTACTGGTTGGATGGGACGGCATACTTCGGCTTGCCGATTTTGGCATCGCAAAATTTGTGTGGCAACAAGGGGAAACCCGCACCCAGAAAGGGCTTGGAACCCCAGAATATATGTCCCCCGAACAAGCACGCGGCGCACACATTGACCACCGAACCGACCTCTATTCGCTTGGCATCACCCTGTTTGAACTGCTGACCGCACGCAAACCCTTTGCACGCAGCCAGGAAACACCCATTGGATATGCCGAGGTTATCCAGGGTGTGCTAACCGCACAGCTTCCCGACCCACGCGCATTCCAGCCAACACTGCCAGCATCCGTTGCGCGGTTGCTGCACCGTGCCACTGCAAAAAATCCCGACGAACGATTCCAGACAGCAGGGGAATTTTTAAGCGCGCTGGAGATGGTGGACACCGCCAGCGAAACGCCCTTTATCGAACCGCCATTCCACGATCCCGCAGCAACAGTGGTTGCCCCAACAGTGGTTGCCCCAACAGTGGTTGCCCCAACGGTGGCGGCCCCAACGGTAGCGGCTGGCGTGGGGGGAACTTCGCCGCAATTGCCGCCACAACCGCAACCGCAATCTCAATCTCAGCCTCAGCAACCTACTCCATCCGAAAAACGCAAGCCAAGCAACGCCCCGCTTTGGATTATCCTTGCCGCCATTGTGTTGGGGGTTGGGGGATATTTTGGGATGCAGTGGTATCAGCAGCAACAAGGGCTGCCCGGGGATGCCGGCGTGGGGCTTAGCGCAACCGGGGCGTTCGAGCTGTCGCGGAAAATCGCGCTGGATTACCAGATGTTTTCCCGCAGCAACAACTCCAGCGCGCTTGCTTCGCTGTATGCCGAGCGCGACGTGGAGTATTTCCGGCTGAAGCGAACAACCCGAACAGCCATCGAGCGGGACATGGACGATTTCTACCAGCGCATCACCGAAACCCCGGTGTTCGAGCTTGACGTGAAGAACGCGCAAGCCACCAACGATTCCACCATCACCACCGAGTGGTGGATCACCTACGAACGGCTTCGCGAAGACAAAACGATTCTGCGGGGACAAACCAGCAACCTGCTTACCATCCAACGGCGTGGCGGCGAATGGCTGATCGTTCGGCAATCACAAAAATGGATCAAGCGGGATGACGTTGCCCCACCGATTGATACGCCAGTTGTGAAAGACATCATCCCCCCTCCCCCACCCGACACAGCTTCTGTGCAACCGCCGCCATCGCCCCAAGTGGATTCCGCTGGCGGCACGCCCCCTTCTTCGCCAGAATCACAGCGCAGACGCTAAGCAGCACAGAATGGACTCACACTTGCTTAAAACAGATAGCCGTGGCCGCAAGCCCCCCAACATCCGCATTGCAACCCGCACGGATGTTGGGCTGCGCCGCGTCCACAACGAAGACAGCTTGGCAACGCTTCCCCTGGGCAATGCTTGCGTGCTGGTTGTGTGCGATGGAATGGGGGGACACCACGGCGGAGCCGAAGCCAGCGCGCTGGCGGTAGAGGTGTTTCTGCAGACGCTTCAGCAATCGAAGCAAGGGGTTGCCCAAACGATGCCGGAAGGGGTGCAGGCCGCAAACCAGCAGGTGTTCCAAGCCGCCCGCAATCGTGGCGTGCGGATGATGGGAACCACCCTTGTTGCAGCCGTGATCCAGCGGGATGAAGAAGGTGATAAAGAAAATGACGGGCATCAACTCCATCTGGCAAACGTTGGCGACAGCCGCGCCTATCTGTTCCGCAATGGCCAGTTGCAGCAGCTTACCAACGACCATTCCCACGTTGCCGAACTGATTGCTTCCGGGGCCCTGACAAAGGAGCAAGCCGCGCAATTCCCCGGGCGGAACGTTATCACCCGCGCGCTTGGATCGGAGCCGACCGTCACCCCCGATCTCTTCCAATTCCCGCTGCATCCCGGCGACACGGTTCTGCTGGCCACCGATGGGCTTCATTCAGAAATTGAGGATGAGCGGATTGCTGAAATTTTGCGCGGCAACACGCAGCTCAACTCCGCCTGCGACGCGCTTGTGGTGGCAGCGTTGGCAGCCGGTGGGGGGGATAATATCACCGTGATTCTTGCACAGCTTCAGGCCAGCACCGAACCCACGGCCATGGACTCCCCCGCAACGGTTGAGGGTATCCCGGAAATTTCCCCGCCCCAGCTATCTTCCCCACCAGCAATCCAACGGGCGGCATGGCTCTGGGCGTTCGGCATTGCGCTGATGGCTGCGCTGGCAATGGTGTTTGTTTGGCGAGGGGTGGCCCCAATTCCCCCACCAAGCCAGGAAGGAACCACCCCAGCAACCAGTAACCAGCTGCCGGATACTTCGCAATTCTTCCCCCCCGCTGATTTGCAGCCAACACCCGGCGAAGGATTGTTCGAGGGACGATGACTTCCCCGCTTCTTGCGTCGAAGATCCCTTGCAATGGCCAAGAGCTTTGGCCAAGAGTTTTCATCGGAAAAATGCTTAACGTGAGCAACCAAGCCAATCCAATTTCAATCAACATCCAATGCCAGCATCACGTTTTCGCGCCTTGATTGATACGCTGTTCCCAAGCAGTGATGGCACCATTGAACGTAGCCAGTTTGTGCAGGAATCGCTCCGCTCGCTTCGGATGGTGCGCGACGAACGGGCGTTGCTGATGGGGTCAACCAAGCGAATCCCTTCCCGCTACGAACTCCGCATCAGTGCCGAGCAGTTCGACCAACTGAAGGGGATGCACGCAATCCGCGATCTGGAGATATTCCTGACCGACCAACTGATGAAAGAATCATCAGCCGGGGGGATGCGAACTTTTGGCGACCACCTTCTGCGGGTAGTGATTGCTTGCGACGACGCACTGACCAGTGGCGAGATATACACCGCCGTGCTCTCCCCAGAAATCAAGCAATCCCCGTTGCAGCGGCCCTTTGCGCCGCACCTTGCGGCACATCAGCCCACTGGCCGTGCAATCGAAGAAGATGCCACCCGCGTGATTGGGGAATATGGGAACCAGAGTGAGTCCCACCATGAAAACCAGAGTGAGTTGCTCCCCGCACCAGCACAGCCACCATTGCCAATCGCGTGGCGGATTGTTGTTGAGCAGGACGGGAGGGCGATTGCCAACGCCCAGCTGGCGCAAGGGTTCTGGATTGTTGGGCGGCGCGGAACCCCACGCCCCTTGCTCCCCCACAATCACCGCTCGCTTGAGTTAGACCTTCGCGAAACCGTCTCGCGCCACCAGCTGCGGTTGGAGGTTCATGAAGATTGGGTAGTGGTGGAGCAGATTGGGAAAGGGAAAGCGTTCATTGGCCAGGACGACCCCCTACGCCCTGGGTTTCCCCGGACAATGCTTCCGGGAACCGAGCTTCAACTGGAAGGCTACACTATCCGATTGCTTCGATGATGGAACTCACCACGCTGATAGGAAGCACGCAGCTTATGGCACAAGCAAAACTGCGTGCTGCGGCAACCTTGCACGAAGGGCGGATGATTGCCCCGAACGTCCTAACAATCGCCCTGCAGCGAACTCAGTTTGCCGCCGAATGGGAGGGTGAACCGGCTCAGCAGATAGAGCGTTTTCGGCTGGCAATCGCTGGCGCGATGGATGAATTTATCCAAGCAAACCGCTGGCGTGTTGGCGGGTTCGGCCGGGTGGTCATCAACCTTCTGTTGGCCGACCTTGATGCCCCCTGCCGGGTGAAAACACTCACATGGCGCAAACTCTACTCCTGCATCATCCACGATGACGCTGGCCAGCAGAGCGTTTCGGTTCGGCAGCCGGAGATTGTGGTTGGCAGGGAGCATAGCAATCCCCCTGCAGAGTTCATTCCGCTACGGGACGGTGCGCGCCAACTTTCGCGGAAGCATCTGCGGCTGCGGTACTGCGATCTTCAACTGCATAGCCAGTTGATTGGGCACAATCCCACCACAATAAACGGGGCCGAAATGGGAACCGAGTGGACCCCGTTGAACGATGGAGATCAGCTTATTTGCGGCAACTGCAAAATCCAGATTGCCGAGCTATCAGGATCATTTTTCCCAGAACCATGAACCCGCTTCACATCATTCTTCTTTCACTGTGGGGGCTGATTGTTGCTGCCGCGCTGCTGCAACGGGGCGGGGCGTTGGAGGGCTTGCGTGCGATTGAAAGGAAAGGGGCGTTAGCCCTATCGGTTGGCCTCTGTACGCTGCTTGCTGGGGGGCTGTTGTGGCGAGTGTTGTTCACCATCACCCCCGCAACCGAGCAGTTAATTATGCGGGGCGAATCCCCAGCCGACTCTGTTGCGGCGGGGTTTGATACCAAAGCAAGATTTCGCGGGCTTGCGCAGCCGTTGGGGCGAATCGTTGACCGGAATGGAGAGCCGCTTGCGGAGTACGCGTTGCGTGGTGGGCATCTGCGCCGCAGCTATCCGGCGGGCCCGGCAACGGCGCATCTTGTTGGATATTGGACCGGCCCCGTGCGCGACGGCGTTGGCATCGAAAAAGGGCTGACGTTGCTGAACGATTCCCTGCGCGATGACCTTCCCCACGATGCCCGGCTGGCGATTGACCTGCGATTGCAACGTGCAGCACTAACCGCACTGAACGGCAAAACAGGGGCAGTGGTGGTGATGAATGCCAGCAACGGCGAAGTGCTGGCCGCCGCAAATTATCCCACCTACGACCCCAACCGCGTTGGCAACGACACTGCATGGAAACGCTGGGCCCGCGACAAAACAACCCGCCCCCTCACCTCGCGGGCAATCAAAGATAATTTCTCCCCGGGGTCTTCCATCAAGCCATTCATTGCGCTGGCAGCGCATGAGCTTGGAACGCCCTTGCCGGAAGAGAGCGGTTTCACCTGTGTGGGTGAATACGTGCCCGGGCGCGGCATAACGCCGATCAGCGACCACGGCTCGGCACACGGACGAATTGCCATGCCAGCAGCCATGCGCTACTCCTGCAACACCTACTTCGCCCACCTTGCCTACCGTTTAGTTGGCTTCCAACCGCTTGCCGAATACTTCGATTCGTTAGGGTTCAACCAGCGGGTGGGGTGGAACACTGGGTTGTTCTTGAACAACTACTCCACGCTGCTGCCGGCCCAAAGCTGGGTTCGCGCACGCGACGTAATCGCCCGCACCCGTGTTGGAATTGGCCAAGCGTCGGTGAAAACCAACCCGATCCACATGGCCGTACTGATGTCGGGAATTGCAAACGGCGGAACGTTCATCCGGCCCACGCTGGAAATAGGCCGCCAACCCGACACGCTCCGTTGGAGTGTTGACCGACGCAGCGTGGCGTGGCTTCGGGAGCTTCTGCGCCAACCGTTGCTGCAAGGGGGAACCGCCGCAGGCATCTTCAATGGATTGGAAGAAAAAGGGATCACCATCTACGGCAAAACCGGCACTGCCGACCGCGAACCGGATGGGCGCGAACCCTCGTGGTGGATTTCGTTTGGCGAGAAAGCTGGCAAGGCGTATGCGGTGGTGGTAGCAATCCAACATCGCGATGGACAGTATGCCGGCCAGCTCAATGCTCCTATCGCCCGCTCAGTCTATCAAGCGTTGGAGCGGCTTGGGTATTTTGGGGAAGAATGACGTGAGTATGGTTCTGGCTGCTATGCTTTATTCAACTGACCTCATTGGACCCAAATACAAATGCTCCGGCGGGGGAACTCCAAGCTCGCGCTGGAAGGCATCGCGGCATTGCTGAAAAAGCATTTGGCGTTCGCGCTGGTGGTGCGGCTGTTGGTAGATTCCCAGCAGCAAGCCCCATGCGGGTTCAAAGATAGAATCCATCTGCAGAGCTTGCCGAAGGTGCGCGGCGGCGCGTTCCTGCTGGCCTGCGTTGTTGCGCAGCGATGCAAGCTGCATCAGCGCATGAAGCACTTCATCTTTCAGTGTTGAGCGTTCAAAACTTGTCCAATCTTCGGCAGTATCTTCTGGCAAGAAATCCCCTTGATAGATATCTGCGGCTTGCTCCAACAACTCCATTTTTTTGGCTGGTGGTTGGTTCGCTGCCGCAGCAATCAACTGCCGAAACTCAATAAAATCAATCTGGGCGTTGGCCCCAAGGTCAAGCCGATACGTCCCATCGGTGATGGAGATGAAACGGCTGGCCATTCCAGGCTTCAGCCCCGGCTCAAGTGCCTTCCGAACGCACGATGTAGCGTTCCAGAGCGACGGGAGTAGATTGCGCCCGTGGGCGTTTGTCCAGATCGCATCAATCAACTCCTCGGCGGGAACTGCCCGCCGGTGGCGCAGCAGCAGATACTTGAACACATCGCGCGCCTTCTTCCTTCCCCACTCCTCCTGTGTGATGGCGTGCGTACCCACCGTCACCACGAACCGCCCCAGCGTTTGCACAACAATGGACGGGGTATCGCCCCCCACCGCGCCCACTTCTGCCGATTGCATCCCTTGCCCCTTCCCTTTTGCACCCTTTGCAGAGGTTCTGGAATTGGAGGTTTTTGCAGTAGAAGTTTTGGAGCTGGAAGCAATCGCAGGCGTGGCGATTGTGGACGATTGGATTGGAGTTGCGTTTGCGCGAGCAAGCCACTCATGGCTTGATTTCAACAAGCGTTCCACCGTTTGGGCAAGCGTGTCGTTCCCCGCCGGCGCGGAATCGAAGACGGTTTGCAGATCGAAGTCCAGCAGCACGCCGCTGTTGGCCGCAAGCCGTTGTTCGGCTTGTAGTTTTTCCCGCACTCGGTCATATTCTTTCTGGTACGGCTCGGCTTCATCCGGCAAGCCAACCGCACGCAACGCGATTGCAAGATCGCGGTTGGCCAGCTCGGCCAGCTGATCCCCCTCATTGTTTTGCACCTGCTGGACCCAACGGACTGCGTCGCGCAGTGCGGGGATCGCTTCGGCGTAGCGTTCGGCCTTGCACAGGATAAGGCCGCGAAGTTGATGACAGGAAGCAACCCGAATCGCCGATGCAAGCACCAAGGCCAGCCGTGCAGCCGCATCTACCGCCTCCAAAGCGGCATCATACTCCCCCAACTGCGCAAGCACCGGCGCAAGCGTCAGGAAAGCATTGCACTGGGGGAGCGGGGCACCAAAACGGTGGGCGGCAGCGCGAGCGCGTTGGCAGTAGTGAAGCGCAAGCGAATGTTCCCCCATGCGGGCATGAACCACAGCCAGTGAGGTGAGCGCAAACGATTGATCGTTATCCAACCCACGGGCAACGGCGTAGGCCAAGTAATCGTTCAGATACTCAATGGCTTTCAGGTGCGCGCCGGCCTCGGCATGAACCTCGCCAATCACCTTCACGGCACGGTAGTACCACAGTTCTTCCTCCTCCTTGCGGGCAATGCTGGCGGACTCAATCAACCGCTCCAATGCCGACTGCAACCGCCCGGCGTTGGCATCATACTGGCCAACATCGAACAGCAGCCGCAGCAGTGCGAAGCGATTGTTCTGTTGTCGGGAAACGTGTATCCCCAAGGCCAACGTCTGGTCGCGCTGGCGGAACTCGCCCAAGCGATTTTGCACAAGGCTGATGCTGCGAAGAAGTTCAGGAAGGTATGGGGCCGAAGGGATAGTAGTGGAAACATGAAGGCCGAACTGGAACTGGTCAAGTGCGCGGCGAAGATCGGAAAGCTCGAAGTACATCACCCCACTGGCAAGAAGCGTGCGGGCCATTGCCGCAACGTTGCCTTGCTCCTCGAACGTTTCAAGCGCGTCGGCGTACAGCGCGGTGGCGCGTGCAGCGGCCCGTTCGCGCCGCCACAGGACCGCCGCCAGCAACAATCGCCCGCTGGCGATAGCCTGAAGGGCTGACTCACGATTTGATTCCTGCTCGGCATCGGCCACAAGGTCGGCGGCAAGGTTTGCCACTTCATCGCTGCGGCTTTCAATCACGTAGGAAGGAAGTGCAACAGCCCCCTTTGCCCGCTCCAACAATGGAGCGGTGCGCCGAAGGCTGTTGAGCAGTTGGTCGTAGCGGTCTGGCACGGGAAGTTGGGAAGCGGTTGTGACTTGCGCTCTTTTTTGCAATGGCAGTGCTGGTAGGCCATCTACACAAACAACCGGAACACCAAGTACAACCCACCAGCAAGCAGCATCGAGGCGGGAAGCGTTAGAAGCCAGGCAAGGGCGATTTTGCGGACGGTGGCGGTTTGCAGTCCCGAACTGTTGGCAACCATTGTTCCGGCAACACCGCTGGCAAGCACGTGCGTGGTGCTAACCGGAAGCCCCGCCACTGCCGAAATTCCAATTGTGCTCATGGCCACTAACTCTGCCGAAGCTCCTTGCGCGTAGCTCAGGTGCCCCATTCCAATTTTCTCCCCCACCGTCACCACAATCCGCTTCCAACCGATCATGGTGCCAAACCCAAGCGCAAGCGCCACGGCCACCATCACCCACGACGGCGCGTAATCGGTGATAGCGCGGATTTCGCTTCGGTAGGTTCTCACTGCGGCTTTGGCTTCGGGAGCCAGCATCAGGCTTCCATTTTTTTCCGCCACCAGAATTGCGTTATCAACACGCAGCACGCTTTTGCGAACCTCCCACCGTTGCTCCTGCGGGACATCTTTCGGCGTAGATTTTCCTTCAAGCATCTGGCGGATCAATGCCAAATCGTTCTGGACAGCTTGGGTGGTGGAGATTGGTGAAGCGGCCGAGGTGGCCCCTTGCGGCGGGAACCCAGCGTGCTGCATGGTTGCGCCCATCGCTGGCTCGCGGATTGCCCCATTGGCAAAGGTTGCTTCCAATTTCCGCACAGCGTCCAACGTTCGCGCGGTTTCGTCGTGGGTCATGGCAGTGTTCAGCGCGTACTGCGCCGGAAGAATGCCGATCAGCACCAGCATAATCAGCCCCACCCCTTTCTGCCCGTCGTTCGAGCCGTGCGCAAAACTGACACCAGTGCAAGTAAGGACCAGAAGGGAGCGAATCCAGAGTGGCGGCGGGGTATCTTCGGAAGGTTTGTCGTACAGGTAGGGTTTGCGGATGGTTCGTTTGGATATCCAAAGAAGCATTCCAGCAAGGGTGAAACCGATCAGCGGGGAAACCAGCAACGCAAGCCCAACACCTTCGGCTTTGCTCCAGTTTACTCCATCGCCGAAGACGTGGCCCGGAAGGAGTGAGTTAGCGATTCCAACCCCAAGAATCGCGCCGATCAACGTGTGGGAGCTTGAGGCGGGAAGCCCTTTGTACCAGGTTGCCAAATTCCAGAGCACCGCCGAGACCAACAACGCAAGCACAGCAGCAAGCCCGCCGCCGGTCCCTTTGGAAATCAGCAGATCCACCGGAAGCAGGTGGACAATGGCAAGCGCGACAGCAATCCCCCCAAGAAACACCCCAAAAAAATTGCAGATCCCCGACCAGATCACCGCCGCCCACGGGCGAAGCGACCGAGTGTAGATAACCGTAGCAACTGCGTTCGCAGTATCGTGGAAGCCGTTAACAACCTCAAAGCCGAGGGCGATGAGCAAGCAGAGGATCAGCAGGAAGGTCTGGCCACCACTGGTCAGCCCGTTGAACAGTTCGAAGTCCATGCAGAGGTTTGCACAAATGAAGCCCACCATGCCACAAGCAGGGCGAAGCAGTGCGCGAATTTAACACTGCGACGGGATTGGCAGCACACGTGAACCAAGCCAGCGACGGCTTCTTTGGTCATCCTTGCAGAATGTTGCTAACCGCTGAACAGCAAGGGAACACAGAGTTTGAAATCAGCGAAAATTTGGATAAAAGTGACGATTATCGCGCAGGTCACGCTATGGTTTTGGGCCAACAATGGCAATGCGAATGTGGCTGGGATTGCCCAATAGCACAGCAGGTTCCGCCAAAGCGGAACCTGCTGGTGGTAAATCGCTACATTTTGCGATAGCCCGTTGTTTAGCGTGCAACCAGTACGTTATCGCTGGCAAGCACTTGGCCGTTGGCCGCGGCAATGATGACGCGGTAAAAACCGTTTGCCAGCCCCTCGGTTCCGATTGTGGCTTGTTGATTCCCGGCAGACGCTGCGCGGTCAATCCGCCCAACTTCCTGGCCCAGCGCATCGAACAGCCGGATGCTTACTTCCGATTCCTTCAGCAAGCCGTAGCTGACGGTGGCGATGCTGGCGGCTGGGTTCGGAGCAATCGTCATCCCTGTCACCATCGAGCGATCTTCATACACCGATTGCACCGGAAGACTGGTCATCTCGGCAAGCGGCTTCTGTTCCGCCTCGTTGTTATCCACCACCACGTTCAGCTTAAAATCACCGGTGGCTGGGCTTCCGTTGGCCACAATGGTTGCCAGCCGGTCGCCTTCCACCGAGCCACGAGCGCGGTAGAACACGTTCCCCCCTTTCTTCAGCTCAATGGTGAGTTGCCCGATTGGCAGCGGCAGATATTCGGTGGAAGCCTTGAACTGGACGTTGGTGATTTCCGAAGAAACCCCAGCTGCATCGGTGATTTTCACATCCATTGCTCCGGCATCTTCCGCCCCGTGAAGCAACCGCACCAACCCTTTCCCAGCTTGCGTGCTAAGGCTGAAAGCGCGGGTTAGCACCACCGGCTGCGTTAGCCCAATGGCGAAGATGGAATAGGCAGTATCGGCGTTCAAGGCTGCATCCGATTCGATTCCTACCCCACCAATTCCGGTTCCGGCAACGCGAACTTTCACGTTGTGGACACCGGGGGAGAAGGAGCGGAGCGATGTAGCATTGCGCGGCGACAGGTTGGTTTCGGCGGCTGGGGTAACGTTGTCAACAAAGATGTCCACCGCCGGAACCACTGGCGCAGCGTGAACAATCCGCACCTTTGCCTCCCCCTTCGGGACGTAGGTGAAGGTGGACATTGGGGTTTGCGCGGCATCGGCAGTTTCATCAACGATGGTGAAACTCAGCTCCCCTTCGGTATCCTTCCGCCCGTTCAGCACCAGTGTCAAAATTTTGCCTGCCGGGATCACTCCCGACGTGCTGATGTAGGTTGCGCCGCCGCTGGAAGCAATGTCAATCCGTGTTGCGCCGGCGGGAAGCTCTATTGTTGGAAGCAACGTGCCGTAATTGATGGCATCGCGGTTGATTTTGCTGTTGTTGGCATCGGTGATTTTTATATCCACAATCCCGGCCCCCACCCCAGCATGAAGAATCCGCACCAACGATTTCCCTGCCGGAACATTCACCGTTTTGCCACGGGTTAGCGTCACAACGCTGGTGCTGGTGGCCATTGAACCAATTGGAACCAACGTGTAAATCGTGTCGGCACTCAGCTTCATCGCCATGCTTTTGAAGACCGTATCGTTTGGCTTCAGCGATGGCGCAATCATCTTGATAGTGTGGTTTCCGTCGCCGGTGGTTAGCAGTCCGGTGGCGTTGCGGTAGGTAAGCCCGGTGCTCAGTGCCGGGAATACATTATCCACGTAAAAGTCCAATGCAGGGGAATCGGGAACAAGGTTGGCAACACGGAAGTTGGCTTGCTTGTTCTCCAACAATGGTGTCATCTGGGCCAATGGCAGTTGGCTGTTGTCGTTGGTTTCATCAACCACACGCAGCTTGAACTCACCCGGCACCGCCAGCCGCCCCGATGGGACAATGGTGATGATCTGGTTTGCCGCAAGGTTGTAGGTAGCCCGGTAGAACACCGCCCCGCCGGTCTGCGACACCTCCACCGTGCAGACACCGTTAGCATACGTTTGGTAGCCGGTGAATCGTTGATAATCAAGCTGCTGGGTGGTGTTTTTGTTCCCTTTGGAGTCGGTGATGCTGATATCCAATTTGCCAGCGTCGGAGGACCCGTTAATGAAGCGCACAACGCCCAGTGTGTTCGATCCAGCAATCACTTTGTGGCGGCCCAGAATCACCTGCGAGATCGTCAGCGGCACGCTGGTTCCGAACAGATAGACGGTGTAGGAGCTATCCTTCACGATCGGGTAGGAGCGGGTGAAGATGGTGGTGGCTTGTCCGGCGCGGGTCATCTTCACTTCGCGGAATCCTTGCCCGGCTGGTTCGGTGATATCGGTGACGGCGTATTTGGAGCCATCGCCAAAGTTCATGTTGCTTTCCAGCGGTGTGGTCTCTTTGTTCCAGTAGCAATCCATTGTTGGGCCACCGGGAAGCAGATGCACAACACGGACTTTTGAGGGCTGCGACACAGCGATTGCTGGCATCAACGCCAGCAGCAATGCCAAGCATCCCCATCGCATAAACGGGGTACAGAATCTCATGATAAACTCTCCTGATTAAGGGTTATTGAACTGACGTATTGCGTGAACGCAACCAGTAGGTGCAGACCGATTTGCAAGTGTTATGACACCCCAACCGAACGGAACGTTACCGCAGCATGGAACTGCTGAAACGTAGCCCAAGCTGGGTAACGGTTGAACGTTGTGGGAAGTAGCGGGTAAGGTCGTCGGCAAAACGCTCGATGGCAATGTACGGGTGCAATGCTCCAACTCTCCCCTTCAATCCAATGCCAGCCTCGGCACGGAAGCTGAACGATTCGGCAACACTTCCACCGGGAAACGACCACGCCCCCCAACCGAGAATATATCCCTGGGCAGCCGTGCCAACCAAGTACGATATCCGTCCCCCTGCAGAAACATTCGCGGCAGCATCGGCAAGGCTACGGCCACGGCTGTTTGCCGGAAAACGGTACTCCGATGAAGCCGGATACCAATCGGCGCGGGCATAGGTGGAAATAGAAAGCTGATCTATTGGCCGGAACGTTGGCCCGATGACCGAAACGTAGGGGCCACTTAGAATAATCACCCGTTTGGCAATGGCGGTGATGTCAGGGTCGTCGGAATCCAGGGGGTCGGAGTTATCAACATCATGCTTGCATTGATGAATGCCCCCAAGCTGCATGGTGAATTGGCCAAGTTTTTTGGAAAACACCAACGCTTCCTCCCACCGCACTTGCCGGGGGTTGAAGCCGATGTCGTTCTTGGCGTTGCCAATCATCTCGTTCCCCAACAGGAGCGAAAGGATCGCATCACCTTCCCAGCGATAGAGTTCGATCACCCCGCCAGCTTTTGTGTTCCAAGCAACTTCGCCATCGGTGGAACCAAACCCGCGATTGACCTCCAACATCACCCCGTGCCCCTGCAGAAACCCAGTTGCTTGTGCTGAATCAACGAATGGGTCTAGCAGAACATCACGAGTAACCTGAATCTGGGCGGTGGCAACAGCAACGCCGCACAGATGTGCGGCGGCTGCAAGAAAAGCGGCAAGAACCATGGAATAGCGTTTCACTCTCAACCTCCGATTGTTCCAACGATTGTTCCAAACTGGACACCGGAAGGGCTGAGAAATAACGCAACAGCAGGCGGGCGGCTTAGTTCGGACCTCCCCCCCCCTTCACCGATTCCAGCACCAGCTCGGCAACGTCTTTCACCACCACGCCGCCGTCGGGAAGTTTCGATTTCACGCCGTCGCTCATCATCGTCATGCAGAACGGGCAGGCGGTGGCAACCACTTCGGCCCCGGTGTTCAGCGCTTCCTCGGTCCGCTCGATGTTGATCCGCTTCCCCTCGGTTTCCTCCATGAACATCTGCGCGCCGCCAGCCCCGCAGCAGAACCCACGGCTGCGGTTCCGCTCCATCTCCACAATCTCCACGCCGGGAATGCTTTTCAGCATCTCGCGCGGGGCTTCGTAGTTGTTGTTGTAGCGGCCAATGTAGCAGCTGTCGTGGTAGGTAACTTTGGCCTGCATCGGGGTCATGGCATTGATCTTCCCTTGCTTCACCATCTGGTCAATGAACGTGGTGTGATGCAGCACTTCGTACTTGCCGCCAAACTCCGGATACTCGTTGGCAATCGTGTTGAAGCAGTGCGGGCAGCTTGTGACGATCTTCTGAACGTTGGCGTTGTTCAGCGTCTCCACGTTCATCTGGATCAGCATCTGCGCCAGATACTCGTTTCCGGCGCGGCGGGCTGGGTCGCCGGTGCATTTTTCTTCGGTTCCCAGAATCCGGTAGTTCACCCCGGCGATGTCCATCAGTTCGGAGAAGGAGCGGGTGACTTTTTTGTAGCGGTCGTCGTAGGCCCCGGCGCAACCAACCCAGAATAGAACCTCACCCTCGTTGTCTTCTTCCACGGTTTTCACTTCGGTCCCTTCGCGCCAGTCGGCACGCTCGCTTGCGCTGAATGCCCACGGCGTAAAGTTGTTCTCCATGTTCTGGAATGCCGACTGAAGTTGGGGGGGGAAATTGGCATCCATCATCACCATCGAGCGGCGCATATCCACAATCGCCGGGACGTGTTCGATCATCACCGGGCATTCCTGGATGCAGGCCATGCAGGTGGTGCATTGCCACAGACCTTCCACCGAGACGTAATCGCCGATCAGTTTTTTTCCGTCATCACCCACCGCTGGCGTTTCCCCGCCTGGCCCGGCTGCAACGCCGTTTTGCGCGGCCATCATCTCCACAAAACTTGGGGCGCGGTCCATCGTCCGGTGGTGCACTTGCAGGATCACCTCGCGTGGGTCCAGCACCTTGCCTGTGGTGTTTGCTGGGCAAACCGAAGTACACCGTCCACAGTGGGTGCAGGTCATCCCGTCCAGCAACTGCTTCCAGGTGAAATCCTCCACATCCACCACGCCAAATTTCTCGATCCCCTCCTCCTCAAAATTGATTTTCTTCAGCGTGTTCACCGTTTGCAAGCTGCCGAAATAGACGTTGGGGATTGAGGTCATCACGTGCAGATGCTTGGAGTAGGGGAGGTAGTTCATGAAGCCGAGGATGGTGAGAATATGGAGCCACCAAGTGACCTCGAACACCACGGTTGCCGTGGCTGGATTACTGAACAGCGGGTGAAGCAGCATTCCAATCGGGCGCACCGCCCAGCCGTGTTCTTCCCCCGCGCCCAAGCGTGCGGCGTTCATCACCAGAAGCGAGGCCACGATGGTCCCAATCAGCGCAAGGATCAGCATGGCATCTTTTTTCTCGGATTCATCCCCCTGCAACCGTTTCACTTTCACCACCGAGCGCCGCCACCAAGCCCAGACCACCCCCACCAGCACCGAAAGGCAGAACACATCCTGCGAGATGGTGATGGCCGAGTAGATTGGCCCCAGCCACGCGATGTTCCCGCCGGGGATCAGCCCTTCAATCACCGACTCGATCACCGCCGCCAGCAGCACCAGAAATCCCCAAAAAATCATGGCGTGAATTGCGCCGGCCACCGGCTCGCGCATCAGTTTCGATTGCCCAATGGCCACCACCAGAACGTTCTTGACCCGTTCCCACACATGGTCGAAACGGTTCTCCGGCTTCCCGATTTGCAGGTAGCCGATTAACCGGCGAATGTTCCAGAGAATGCCAGCGAAAGCGGCGATAAAAACAACAGCGAAGATGATGTGCTTCATGGTTGGTTGGTCGGTTGGTCGGTTGCTTGGCTGTGCGAATATCCACCAGCCAAGCAGAAGCGAAGTAAGGCACTGGCATCACAGCCAACAGCGGTTCCCAGAACGTGCTGGCTTTGCCAAACGCGGCCCGAAGTTACGGTTCGGAAGCCGAAGGTGAAAGCGTGGGGATGGAGATAGTGGTAAGAATCATTGCAGGGGTGATGCTGGTCATGCACTGGTGAGTCCCAATTAGGCAGCGTTCCGGGCCATGGATGTCGCACGGGCGGCACGGAAGCGGGCCGGCCTCCACCGCAGAACTCCCCTCCCCTTTCGGCGCAAAACCGAACTCCGGAACCGTTGGCCCAAAGATAGCCGTGACCGGGGTTCCAAGTGCTTCGGCAAGGTGGACCGGGGCGCTGTCGTTGGTCACCACGTGGGCCGCCATAGCAATCAGCATCGCCAGTTGGCGCAGCGTGAGTTTGCCGGCAAGGTTGTGGGCATCGGGCAATCCGGCTTCGGCGGCAATTTGGGCGCAAAGCTCCCGCTCACCGTCGCTTCCAATCAGCTTCACCGCCGCGCCGCGTTCGGTAAGTTGGCGAGCAACGGCAGCGTATCCGGCAGCACCCCATCGTTTTGTTGGCCACACCGATCCGGGGGCAATCAGGACAAGCGGGCAGCCATGGGCGGCATACGGAAGCACGGGAAAAAAATCATGGGGCGAAGTGTGCAGATAGGGCCTGCGGGCTGTGGTGAAGATTCCGGCGCGTTCCAGCAGTGCGGCGTTGCGGTCGGTTTCGTGCTGGGCAATCTGGTACTCCACGCTGTCGGTCAGAAGCAACGGCAACTCACTTTGGCGGAATCCGATGCGGCGGGGAATCCCCGCACGCCACGCCAGCAGCCCCGAACGCGCCGAGCGGTGGGGGATCAGTGCAACGTCGTAGTTCACGTTTCTGATGCTTTCCAGCACTTCGGCAAACCCTCCCTTCCGCTGTTTCTGGAATGGATGCAGCCAATGGAGTGCGGGATGATTCTCAAACAACTCAGAATATGCAGCCCGCACAACCATACCAACATGAATTTCTGGGCGGGTAGCAATGCCCCGCAGCAACCCCGTTGCCAGCACAGCATCGCCCAAAAAACCGGTTTGGATAATCAGAATGTTCATGGTGTGTGTTGGAAAATATGAAGGAGGAAGGAGGAAGGATGATAAAGGGCGTTCTCCGAGCCTCACCTGTCCTTTGTTTGCCAAGCAAATTACTTGCCGCCGACCACCATTCGCATAACGATTTCAATGTATATTTGCCGATTCTAAGTTGTCAGGGGATGGTGCCTTTACGCTGCTCCTTCTTCTTAACCCTGGCAAATCTACTGGCATTTTGCCTTCCCAACGCTTATTCAACAGCAACCAATACAGCTTACCAACACCAACGCTCCGGATGAAGACATTGCGAACGACTTTGCTGACGGCTTCGCTTCTGCTGATTGCAGCAACGGCCACACTGATTGCACAACCCACGCCAACGCCACACCCAACCGTAAACACCATCGGCAATATGGGAATCGGGACCATGCGTCCTGATTCGTTCAAACTGGAGGTTGCTGGCGGAATTGGCCCCAGCACAAGCAACTCCTTCTCGCTTGGTTCCTCAACCCGCCGCTGGGAGGACCTGTTCCTGGGACCCAGCAGCCTTCACATTGGCGAGAACGGCAGGGAAGGGATTATCGGCTACGATCCCATCACCCAATCCTTCCTTTTTGACCCAGACGGGGATGGCACGTACGAGGCAATCATGGATGCCAACGGCTACATCGCTGTTGGAACCAGCAGCACGCTGAACCCCGTGACCATCGAAGGGGATGCCGACCAGCTTGTGCTGCAACGCAAAACCACCAGCCCAACCCGCGTCAGCCAAAAATTCAACCTGCTGGGGGACTACTGGCAGATTGGAACCGATAACACCAACAGCGCAGGCCAATTCTTCTTTGATGCCAACGGAACCCGCCGCATTGTTTTCAACAAGAACGGGAACGTTGGCATCGGGACCGCCGACCCCAGCGCGTTTATGCTGGAGGTGAACGGGAACGTTGGGCCAAACGTGGATAACACCTTCGATCTTGGCTCGCAAACCCGCCGCTGGCGCGACCTGTTTGTTGGACCAAACAGCCTCCATCTGGGGGTGTCTGGGAACGAAGCGATGCTCGGCTACGACATTGTGAACAACCTACTCACCTTCAACCCCAGCGGCGACGGCACACCGGAAGCTGTGATGAACGACGCAGGAAGCACCGGCTTGGGAACCACAACTCCACAAAGCAAACTTGATGTTGAAGGGGGCGCGGCAATCGGCGCAACATATTCCGGCACAACCGCAGCCCCGGCAAACGGATTGCTGGTTGAAGGAAGCACCGGCTTGGGGACCACAACCCCACAAAGCAAACTTGATGTTGAAGGGGGCGCGGCAATCGGCGCAACCTACGCAGGCACAACCGCCGCCCCGGCCAACGGCCTGTTGGTGGAAGGAAGCACAGGGTTGGGAACCACAACCCCGCAAAGCAAACTTGATGTTGAAGGCGGTGCAGCAATCGGCGCAACCTACGCAGGCACAACCGCCGCCCCGGCCAACGGCCTGTTGGTGGAAGGAAGCACAGGGTTGGGAACCACAACCCCCCAAAGCAAATTGGATGTTGAAGGCGGCGCAGCAATCGGCGCAACCTACTCCGGCACTACCGCTGCACCTGCCAACGGATTGCTGGTTGAAGGAAACACCGGCTTGGGGACCACAACTCCACAAAGCAAACTTGATGTTGAAGGCGGCGCAGCAATCGGCGCAACCTACTCCGGCACAACCGCTGCTCCGGCCAACGGATTGCTGGTTGAAGGAAGCACCGGCTTGGGGACCACAACTCCACAAAGCAAACTTGATGTTGAAGGCGGAGCCGCAATCGGCGCAACATATTCCGGCACAACCGCTGCACCTGCCAACGGGTTGCTGGTTGAAGGAAGCATGGGCATTGGAACAACATCACCCAGCGATTTCAAGCTGCAAGTTGCTGGGAATGTTGGGCCGGATGCCGACTACATGTACGACCTGGGCTCCACCGCAAAACGCTGGCGCGGACTCTATCTGGATTCAACAGGGCTGAGCATGGGAACCGGAACCAACCAGGGGTTTATCAGCTACAGCACTACAACCAACTCCTTCCGATTTAACCCCAGCGGTGACGGAACCCCAGAAGCGGTGATGGACATCAACGGCAACTTCTCCGTTGGAACCACCACCACCGACAATCCAGCAACAATCGTTGGCGACCCCGACCAGCTTGTGTTGCAGCCGAAAGCCGGGGCACCAAACAGCCAGCGCATTGCACGGATGAAGCTGGATGGCCCAGCCAACGACTTCCAACTTGGAATGCCCGACACCAGCGGGACGCTGATCTTTAACGGCAACGGCGGCGTGCAGAAAATGGCATTGGATCAATCGGGGAACTTGTCGGTGGCGGGGAACATCACTCCATCGGCAGCAAACAGAACGATTGGAACCACCAGCACACGCTGGGAAGACCTGTTCGTTGGCCCAACCAGCGTCCATATCGGCAACGCTGCCAGCGATGAAACCGTGCTGAGTTATGCCAACAGCAGCAGCACCAAACGGATGCAGATAGATGCCGACGGCGACGGCGACAACGAGGCAACGATTACCGGAACGGGCCGCATGGGAATCGGCACCGATCTTCCCCAAAGCAGTCTTGATGTTGAAGGGGGCGCGGCAATCGGCGCAACCTACTCCGGCACAACCGCCGCACCAACCAACGGGCTGTTGGTGGAAGGGAACGTTGGCGTTGGAACAACCTCAACCAGCGATTTCAAACTTCAGGTGGAAGGAACCGTTGGCCCGAACACCGATAACTCCTACTCGCTCGGCTCGGCATCCAAGCGGTGGACGAAGGTCTTCACCAGCAGCGGGCTGGATATTAACGGACCGCTGACGGTGGCCGGAAACGCGGGGACCGCCGGGCAATATCTTGTCTCGCAAGGTGCCGCCACCGCCCCGACATGGAAGAACATCACCGACACAGCCTGGGGCGTTGCCGGCAACAGCATCACCGACGACACCACCCGCTACCTGGGAACCAACAACGCCCAAGACCTTGCCTTCGCTACCGAAGGAATAATCCGCGCTCGCTTCTTGCGCTCGACAAATGTGGCGCTTGGGGACGAAGGCGCGTTTGTGCCGGAGGAAGATGATGCCATTACTCTTGGCTCCCCAGAACGGCGGTGGAAGTCGCTGTACGTGACCGGTGGAAGCATTCATATCGGGAAGTTCGCATCAGAAACTAAAGCCAACCTAAAAGGCGGACCAAGCACGCAAGCGAGCGCGGATGGGGCAACCATCAGCTACGATGATGCCAGCGACGTGTTGGTGATTGATAAACCGATCAACAGCGGCGGAACCACACAGCCCGATCTGAACAACGTCTTCTCGCTTGGCTCCACCACCAACCGTTGGAAAGATCTGTTCCTGGGACCCAGCACCCTCTTCATCGGGACCAGTGCTTCCGACGAAGCGAAGATCAGCTACAACACGGCTGCCAACGAGCTTCGAATTGACATGGATAACGCCGGCGGACCGGAGTTCACGTTGACCCAAGCCGGAGGAATCGGCATCACGGGCAAAGCAACATCGGCGGCAACCATTGGCGGCGACCCTGCCGGAACGCTTACCACCAAAGGCTATGTTGACGGGACCGTCAGTGCTATCACACTAAGCGGTGATGTCACCGGCGCGACCGGCACAACAACCATTGCAACCACTGCCGGAACGAACATCGTGGCGGCAATCAATGCCAGCAGCAGCACCATCAACGATTCCCGATTGGCAGCAAGCATCTCACGCGATAGCGAGTCGCCGGCGGCTGGCGATGTCAGCGGATCGCTGGCGGCTGGCTACAGCGTCAACTCGGTGCAATCGGGCGCGGCGGCCTCCATCATTACTGCCATCAACGCTTCTGCTGGAAGCATTGATGCTGCCCGCATCGGAAACGGCTTGACGAACACGCAAGTCAACGACGACCTCACGATCAGCGGTGGGACGATCGAGAACTCTCCAATCGGAGCAACCACTGCGAGCACCGGACGGTTCACTACCATCACCGGAACCACGCTTCCACCGACCAGCACTTCCACCGATCTCGTCACTTCCAACAGCGGCGTGCTGGAAACACGAACCATTACTTCGCTGACAGGAGCCATCGGTGTGTCCGCCGATTCCACAGTGGTTGGCAATGGAACAACCGTATCACCGCTTGGCCTTGATCTTTCAGAGACGAACACCTGGACCGGTGACCAGACCTTCCCGACAACTGCGGCGCAGGGTGATGCGTTGGTTGCTTCAGTGAACGCAGCATCCACAACCATCAACGCTACCCAGATCGGGAATGGGTTGACCAACACGCAAGTCAACGACGACCTCACAATCAGTGGCGGGACTATCGAGAACTCTCCAATCGGAGCAACCACCGCGAGCACCGGACGGTTCACTACCATCACCGGAACCACGCTTCCAACGGCCAGCACTTCCACCGATCTCGTCACTTCCAACAGTGGCGCATTGGAGACACGAACAATCGCTTCGCTGACTGGCGTGATCGGCGTTTCGGTTGATTCGACAATCGTTGGAGATGGAACCACCGGAACCGCGCTTGGTGTTGATCTTTCAGAGACGAACACCTGGACCGGCGACCAGACCTTCCCGACAACTGCGGCGCAGGGTGCCGCGTTGGTTGCTTCGGTGAACGCAGCATCCACAACCATCAACGCCACGCAGATTGGGAATGGGTTGACGAACACGCAAGTCAACGACGACCTCACAATCAACGGCGGGACGATCGAGAACTCTCCAATCGGAGCAACTACCGCGAGCACCGGACGGTTCACTACCATCACCGGAACCACGCTTCCCAGCGGAAGCACCGCCACCGCCATTGTCACTTCCAACAGCGGCGCGCTGGAAACACGAACCATTACTTCGCTGACAGGAACCATCGGCGTTTCGGTTGATTCGACAATCGTTGGAGATGGAACCACCGGATCACCGCTTGGTGTTGATCTTTCAGAGACGAACACCTGGACCGGCGACCAGACCTTCCCGACAACTGCGGCGCAGGGTGATGCGTTGATTGCCTCGGTGAACAACGGGACAACCACCATCGGCGACGCTCAGTTAGCGGCAAGCATTGCTCGCGACAACGAATCCCCGGCGGCTGGCGATGTCACTGGTTCGCTGACGGGAGGCTACAGCGTCAACTCGGTGCAATCCGGGGCTGGGGCATCCATCGTCACCGCAATCAACGCCTCGTCCGGAAGCATTGATGCTGCACGAATCGGCAACGGGTTGACCGATGTCCAAGTAGCCAACACGCTGACGTTGACCGCCGGCTCGATTGATGGAGTTGCCATTGGTGCGACCACCGCATCCACTGGCAAATTCACCACGCTGACGGCAACATCGGAGACAGTGTTGAGCCACGACAACAGTTTGGTTGGCGATGCAAATGGAACTATTCCGAACGGCACTTCGGTTGCAGTAATTACCAACGGAACCGCCAACAGCGACCCCGCAGCGATTACCATCACACTGCCAAGCGCGGTGGTGGGCCAAGTGCTTTGGATTTACAACGCTGATGCCAACGCAACCGCAACCCTTTCCCCTGCCCCAATGGCTGGTGGAACAACGGTTGCCGCTGGTGGCCGCTTGATGCTGATCTACGTGAACAATGGGACCGCTGGCTGGGTGGCGTGGTAACCTTGAATCCTACAGACTGAGGGAAAAAACATCTTCCCTCAGTCCGGTTCTTTCCAGCATAGCATCACCGTCCTGATAATACTGGCAGGGATGCGCCCAAAGCCCTCCACCGCTTCGCGGGGGAGGGTTGGGTGGGGGTACAAGGCAGAGAGGAGGAAGAAAAAGAGCAGACAAAACAAGAATGCAAAGCATTCCCCCCAAAAGCCCTCCACCGCTTCGCGGGGGAGGGTTGGGTGGGGGTACAAGGCAGAGGGGAAGAAAAAGAGCAGACAAAACAAGAATGCAAAGCATTCCCCCCAAAAGCCCTCCACCGCTTCGCGGGGGAGGGTTGGGTGGGGGTACAAGGCAGAGGGGAAGAAA
>JADZEY010000018.1 GCA_020850315.1 Armatimonadota bacterium
ACTGAGTAAGCCAGTGGTGGCCCCTGATTTTTCCGCGCAGGCTAAAGACCTGCGCCTACCCGTATTCTACGTCTTCAACCGCGGGTCCAGCGCGTCGCGAAGGCCGTCGCCGATAAGGTTGTAGCTTACCACCGAAAGGAAGATCATAAAGCCTGGGAAAATTGCCATCCACCAGGCAAACGTTGCCGTGCGTGAGCCATCCAGAATTGATCCCCACGTCACCACTTCCGCCGGAACGCCAAGCCCCAAGAAGGAGAGTGTTGACTCGGTAAGAATTGCCCCAGCAATGCCGAACGCAATCGAGACCAACACCGGGGCAAGCGCGTTGGGAAGCACCTGCCGCCAAATAATGCGGAACGTCGGGAACCCGACAGAGTTCGCCGCCGTGATATACTCCATGTTCCGAATCCGCAGCACCTCACCACGGATCAATCGTGCAATTCCGGTCCATCCGGTCAGGCCAATCACCACCATCATAAAGAAGATATTCGCCCCAAAAAACGCCACCACTGTGATAATCAGGAACAGGGTCGGGAAATTGAGAAACAGCTCGATCAACCGTGAGATCAGAATATCCACCCATCCCCCCAAATACCCCGCCATTGCCCCAAGCGTGATGCCGATAAACGCAGCAATGCTCATGGAAATAAACCCAACCGAAAGTGAGATGCGCGCCCCGTGGATCAACCCCGCCAGCAGGTCGTGGCCCACCTGATCGGTCCCCAAGTAATGGTTGCTGCCGGATGAGAATGGCTCGACAAATGGGTTTGCTCCATCAATTCCGTTGCCGTGATACTTCACTGGTGGGAAGAACGACCAGTCGTACTCCAGCGATTTCCACTCAACATTGTTGAGTTCTGCCGGGTATTTGTACATCCCCATCCCCTTCAAATAATCTTGCACCACCGGCATGTAGAACTCCCCTTTGTACGAGCAAGCAATGGGGCGGTCGTTGGCCAAGAAGTCGGCAAAAATTGCCACGAAGAACATGAAGTAGGTGAAATAGAGTGCCACCCGCGCAAGGCGATTCTTGCGGAACTGCCGCTTCACATACTGCAAGTATGTTTCGCTGGGAAGATGCTGCCCTTCCCCACCGTTTGGGGTTGGCTGGGTTGTGCTTGTATTGTTCTGCATAATCGGTTCAAACGGAGTTAGCTGGATTTCTTGGAGTACGCAATGCGGGGGTCAACAACGGAGTAGAGGAGATCGCCAACAAGCACACCAATCATGGTGAGTATCGCGCTCATCGTCAGAATCCCCATCACCACAGGGTAATCCAATTCGGTGGCGGCTTGGAAGGCAAGCTGGCCAACGCCAGGAAGGTTGAATATCCGCTCCACCACCACCGACCCACCAATGAACGCCGGAAACAACCCAGCAAACAGGGTGATAATCGGGATCAGCGAGTTGCGCAGCGCGTGGCGGTAGGTAACGGTTTTGTTTGCAAGCCCTTTTGCCCGTGCGGTTCGGATGTAATCTTGCCGGAGCGTCTCCATCATGGATCCGCGCATCTGGCGCGAGATGTAGGCAAAGCTGCCGTAGGTATAAACCGTGATCGGCAGCACCAGATGCCACAGGTAATCCATCATTCTTTTGAAAAACGGCCAAGTTTCGGACCCAGTGCTGGTTAGGCCGTTGTTGGGGAAAATCTCGAAGTAGTTGCTGCCAACCGTCAGAAAAACGATGAAGAGCGTGCCGATCCAGAAATCGGGAAGGGAATAGAGCATGAATAGTCCCGTGGAAAGGGATCGTTCCCCCACCGAACCAGCGCGGGTAGCGGAGTAGATACCGATGGGGATAGCGATAAGGTAGGCCAGAATGGCGGAGACAACGCTCATCAACACCGTCAGCGGAAGCCGATCCAGGATTTTATCCATCACCAGCTTGTCATCCTTGAACGATTTGCCAAAATCCAGCTGCACCATTCCGGCAGTCCAGATCATGTATTGAACATAGATCGGTTTATCCAGATTCCATTCTGCGCGCAGCCGCTGTATCCGTTCCTGCGACAATTCTCGGTTGGCTTGTTGCTGCCCCTCCCTTCCCATTCCAGCTTTCCGTTCGGCGGGGTCGCCCGGGACAAGCCGGCTGATGCCGAACGTCAGGAACGTGATGGCAATGAAGGTGGGGATAAACAGGAGGATGCGTTTTAGGATGTACGTACCCATCGGGCAGGTGTCCTTCCAGATAAATGTGCGTGAACGTGGATGTACAGTTGGTTGGCTGAACCAAGCGGCTGGCGAAGATAAGCAAACTTCCCCCCCCACAAACCAACGCGCCCCACCGCAAAATGTGCGATGGGGCGCGTTTTTTTTTGATCCTTTATGATTTTTTGCGAGCAGTGGCGGGCAACGCCGCGCTAGTTCATCGCCACTGGCTGCTGGGCTTTGTACTTCTGGGCCGTTAGCGGAACCCACCACGTGTTGGCCAAGAAGCAGGGGCGCGGCGCGTACCACGTCACGTTTTGGTAACGGCTGCTGTAGCCACCAGTTGCCTTCGAGGAAACCAGAAGGTTGTACGGCTGCTCCTCGTTGAACAGACGCTGGAACTGCTTGGTGATCTCGAACCGCTTGGCTTGGTCGAACTCCGTCCGGATTGCTTCCATCAGCGAATCGGCGGTTGGGTTAGACCAGAACACGTAGTTCGAGCCGGCACCGATTGATTTGGAATGGAATAGCTGGTAGTTATCCCCTTCAACAATGTCCATTGCCCACGCGCCGATGTAGGCATCGTAATCGCCAGCGCGGGTGTTTTTCAGGAAAATTGCCCAATCAAGACTTTTGGTTGATACTTCAATCCCAATTTTTTTCAGATCACTTATCAGAATCTGCGCAATCTGATCCACTGTTGGTTTGCTTGCTGTGGTCAGCATTAACTCAAATTTGAAATCCGTCTTTTTTCCATCAATCATTTTATCTAAAACCCCATCGCCGTCGGTATCGTTCCATCCAGCTTCGGCCAACATTTTTTTGGCTTCTTCAAGATTGTATTTGATGATCGGTATGGTGGTATCGCACTCGGGCCGCTTGTAAAATATCGGCGATTGAATTGCCCGTGCATAACCGAAATAGACGTTGCTGACAATTTCGTCCCGCTTAATTGCCCGGGCAAGAGCTTGGCGCACCATTTTATCTTTGAACAATGCCTTCTTTTGGTTGTAGCCAATGTAGTTGTAGCTTGGGTAATCATACTCTGTTGGAGTAATTCCCCTGCCAGCGAACTGCGGTTTTTGTTGTTTATACAGCACTTTTGGCATTGTGGGCATAACGTCAATTTCACCGGCACGCATGGCGTTCACCGCTGCAACGTTCTCCTGGATTGTTTTCCAAATAATTTTATCAGGGTAGGTTTTTCCGTACTTGCTATCCTTATTCCAATAATTCGGATTTCGGGTCAGCACAATTCGGTCATACTGGGTGTAGCTATCGAACATATATGGCCCAGAGCCGATAAGAATTTCCTTCTTAAATGCCTTGTCGCTAGACTGATACCAATCAGCGAATTCCTGGATTGCTGGGTTTTTGGAGTTCCCAGAATTCAGTTCATCAAAAGTCATTTTGTCAGTTAAATTTTGCGGATCCAGAATATGTTTGGGCATTGCAAAAAGCCCACCCAAATAATCAGCCGCAAGGAAATATGGCTCGCGCATGGTGAACCGGACCTGGTACGGGTCGCCATTGATTAACTCTGCCGATTTCACCCGTTCGTAATATCCAGCAAGCGGCCCCGCATTTTTAATTGCCGGGTTTTTGATTGCTTTCAGCGTGAAAATAAAATCGTTTCCGGTCACTGGCTTTCCGTCGCTAAACTTGGCGTTTTTTTTCAGACGGAAATCGTAGGTCAGGTGATCGGGGCTGACCACTGGCAACGAATCGGCAAGCCAGGGCATTGGCTCCAGCGTTTCCCAATTTGGCAGCATCAACCGGTCGTAGATGTAGCTGATGATCTCTTGCTGGCTGGCATCGGTTGCCACAAGCTCGCGCATATCTTCGGGGTCGGCGGTGCTGTGGATAATCACCCAATCCCCCTGCACTGGCGCTCCAGCATCCCCAGTGGTTGTGCCGCCGTTGTTTTCCCCACCACCACACGCGGTAAATGCCAACGGAGCCGCCATGCAAAGCAGCGCGAACAGTTGGCGGAAACGATGTTGTTTGTTCATGGTTGTTGATTCAAAGTTGCTGATTCAAAGTTGTCGGTTGGTTCTTTTGGTGCAGATGTTTCGATTGCTGGCGAAGATATAAAAACCCTTCCCGCCTTCCTACCCACCGGTGCAATCATTCATCATTCAGGCCACACTTGGATAGCCCTCACCCCCAACCCCTCTCCCGATGCGCCGATGTGAACAACGCTTCACTCCGGCGGGAGAGGGGGGCAGGAAGGAAAGAACGAGATGATGCTTGAACGATGCTCGCTCCCTCCACACTTGCAAAGCCCTCACCCCCAACCCCTCTCCCGATGCGCCGATGTGAACAACGCTTCACTCCGGCGGGAGAGGGGGGCAGGAAGGAAAGAACGAAATGCCGAATATCGCAAATCCAGCATCCCCCAAGCTGAATCTCCCCAAACCATCTCCTCCCTCCCTCTCTCTCTCTCTCCCTTCCTTCCCACCACGCTTGGGGGGAGCGATCTGCTGCTTGCAGCACGATCAAGGGGGGCAATCAGCGGGAGAGCCAAATATCCATCAGCCGCTGCTCTTCTTCAGTTGGCTGAGGCTTGCAGGTTAGTTTCCAGACCACCCGTTCTTCCGGCTGCATTGTTGCCTGATAGACCCTCCCCTCGGTTGCGGCGATAATCTCCAGCGGATTCCCTGCCAACAACGCCCCCCGATAGACAGCATCCCACTGCTTGCTGCTCCCCACACGCACCCCGTTCAGTGCCAGCACTTCATCGTCGGCCCCAAGCCCAGCGCGTTCGGCGGGCGAGTCGCGGATCACCCGGCTTACCTTCAATCCGGTCTTGATTTCTTCCACCTGCAATCCCCCCCATGTTGCCGGGAACGGACGCTGATACGGAAGATTCTCCCCAAAATTCTGTGGTTCGGCAACTGCGATGCTTTGCCCCCACTCCAATCCAAACCGCTCCAGATATTCGGCAAGAGGAAGCTCGTCGGTGCTGGCAAGCCATTGGCGCAGGTGAATTCCAATCTCCACCCCGGTTGCTTCGCTCACAATCTGGATGAATTCTTCCTCGGTCAGGCCAACCGCTGGGTTTGCTTCGTAGCGCGCCATCAATGCCCGCATCCCGTCGTCCAATTTTTTTGAGCCGTTTGATTCGGAGATAATCAGAATATCCAGCAACAGGAAGATCACCCCCCCTTTCAGGTAGTAGCTGATCTGGCGGTTGTTCTGGTCGGGAGTTGGGACGTAGAGTTTCACCCATGCAAGAAAGGAGCTATCCTTGATGGACATTGCCTTACGGCCCGGAATGGACATCAGCGCGGAAAGGTGATCCGAGCCCAACGTCTGCAGATATTGGTTGCGGTTGTAGAATCCGCAGCGGTAGGTCATCAGGTCGTCGTAGTAGCTGGTGCAGCCTTCGGCAAGCCACAACATGCTGGAGTAGATTTCGCGGTCGTAGTTGAACGGGCCGAACTCAACCGGGCGGATCCGCTTCACGTTCCACAGGTGGAAATACTCGTGGCAGAGCAATCCCAAGAATTTCACAGCGCGCTCGCTGTCGTTAAAAATTTCCGAATCGAAGATGTTCACCGAGCAGCGGGAGTGCTCAAGCCCGCCATACAGCCCGCTAAGAAGCTGATTGATGAACACGTAGCGGTCGTATGGCAAGCGGCCCCACAGCTTCACGGCGGTGTCAACGATGATCTTGCATTGCTCAACAATCCAATCGGGATCGAAATCGCCCGCGCCGATCACCGCTACTTCGTGGGTTGCGCCGTGGCTTTGGAACGTGGCCACAAAGTGGTCGCCAAGCTCCATTGGGGAATCCACCAAGATGTCGTAGTTCAGCGCGCCCCACACCCCCGGACGCACCGCCGAAAGCGGTGTGCTGATTTGGGACCACGGGTTGTGGATTTCTACATGGTGGAGTTCATCGGTGCGCCCCTGAACGTACATCATCACATTTGCGGGATTGATGAAGGCGTGGAATCGGTTGATATGGCTAAGCCGAACCGAACGCTCGTTCCCGTACCAGTTCCACGAAGCCCGCACCGTTCCGGCGGTGGGGACGTTCAGTGTGAAGCGATTTTTTGCGCTCCATTCTGGCGTTAGCGGTGTGCCATCGGGGGCAAAAACTTGCAGGTCGCCCTGATTGCTGACGAAATCGCGAACCTTGTACGAACCGGGGATCCAGTTGGGAAGCACCAGTGTCAGTTCTCCCGCTTCGGTGTCAATTTCCATCTCCACATTCACCAGATGCTGCGCTGCCTGCGGGAAGGTCAGTCGGTAGCGGATTGCAGCCACGGTATCCAGTAACTGTGCGTCGGTTTGTTCGATGTTGTAGGCCATGAACGTTGTGTTGAAGCTCTATTGGTTGAGTTGTTATTGAACTTGTGCAAACAATGTATCTGCTCGGCAGCTTGCTTCGGCAAACTCAGGGTTCAGCATAAGCGGATGCTGGAGTAGTCATTGGTCATTAGTCATTGATCATTGGTGAAGAAGCTCTTCGTCGTTCGTTTTTTCACCCTTCACTCTTCACTTTTCACTCTTCACTCCCCTATCCCTCACTCGACGGTAGCGTTGGTTCCGGCTGGCGGAGCAATGCTTCCGATAGCGCGCAGTTCCAAGCGTTGGTTACGTCGTTCTTTTTCAAGAATCCTTGGATGATGCGGTGCAGCGTTGCTGTGTCGTTTCCGCACCACTCTCCCCCTGCAATTCTCCCCGCCAAAAACGCCCTGAACGCCTGCTCCGGCGCGCCAACCCGAAGCTCGGTGGAAAGGTCATCGGGGGTGTTTGTGGCAAGGCTTGCAAGCTCGGTTGCGATGAACGCCTGCGCCCCGGCAAGGTCGGGAAGCTGGTTCACCCCAGCCAGCTTTGCCAGATCGCTCCCCGTGAGGATTGTGCTTTCCAGAAGATCAGCCGGAAGCGCGTCGAACCCGATGCCGTTGTGGGTTGGCTTGGCAAGGGTGAACACCGCCGGCCCGCTTGCACGGCAGTAGTTCGGCCCTCCCATTCGGGCAACAAGGTCCAGCCGATCGGCGCTGGGATATTGGCCATCGAAGATTGATTCCCGCAGGTGGAACATCACCACTTCCCCAATCAAGATATTTGCCGACCCCGGCGCGCTTCCAACCGGAATGTGGTGCAACAGTTTGCACTCCATCACCATCGGCGACTGGGCTACGCCCGGCGGCTTGATTTTGTGGCTTGGCAACTTTGTGAACCCAGCTTTCAGGAATTCATCCACCCCTTCCGGAAAATCGCACGAGGCAAGGCTGATCTGCTCCACCATTGCGTAGCTAACCACCGAAATGGTGAACTCACCCGTGGCCAACACATTCAGCAGTGTATGCTTTGGGCTGCCGTCGGTCCCGCGAAACGCTGGCGAGAACGCAACCACTGGAGGATTGGCCCCAAAAGCATTAAAGAAGGAGAACGGGGCAAGATTTGGGCGGCCTTCGGAATCCACCGTTCCGGCAAACGCAATCGGGCGGGGGGCAACGCAACTCAGCAAATACCGGTGCGATTCGCTGTGATGGATTGTGGCAGGGTCAATGTGGCGCATTGGCAGATTCAAGAAGGTTTTGGAGAAGGTTCGGAGCCAGCAACGTTCGGAGCCAGCAGCTTCAGAGGTTGCTTGGGGAGCAAAGGTACAAAAGGCGTGGGTGGGATTTCGTAAAGAGCTGAAGAGCCAACCGAAGCAATGTTACTGTACAGCATCCAGGATTGCCTCAATCGCTTTTCTCACCTTCGCTACCGCTATGGCCCCTTGCACCACCACGTGGTGGTGATCCAGCACCCCGGCTGGGGCCTCGCTGGCGATGTTGGTGATAAGCGACATCCCGACCACCTCCATCCCGCGCTCCTTTCCTGCTGCCGCCTCTATCAGAGTTGACATCCCGACGGCATCGGCCCCCAATCGGCGGAGCATCCGGATTTCGGCGCGGGTTTCGTAGCTGGGGCCGGTGGCCATTGCGTAGCTACCGCGCTGCAACGCCACGCCACACTGCAATGCCGCAACCTCAATCTGGGGGTATCGGTTGCTGCTGAAGTTGCACTCCGTTGGGGTTCCGCTGGGAAGCCGGGTCATCGGCATGGCGAAGGCAGTGGTGATCAGCATCAGGTTGCCAATGCTCAGTTGTGGATTCAGAGCCCCGGCGGCGTTGGTCAGCACCAGCAGCCGCGCCCCGCAATCGGCAGCGGCCCGAACGGTGGATTCGATTTCCGTACGTCCAACGCCTTCGTACAGATGCCGCCGCCCAAGCGAAAGGAGCACTCCATCATCGGGGTTGCCCAACATTGCCAGCATTCCCCGATGCCCGGCCACACCCGTTGGCAGCGTAGCAACCGGGGTCAGTTCGGCATCGCCAAACGCCCCCCCCATTCCGCTACCAAGCACCACAAGTGTGGAAAGGCGCGGCACGCCAATGTGGGCAAGGTGATCGGCAAGGAAATTGAACAGCATGGAGTAGCATCAGTTTCTGAAACTCTTAAACTACCATTATCCCTCCCTTTTCTTCTCCTCTGCTAATTTCAGTTTGGTTGATTCGAACATATCTGACGTGATACCACGCAGCAGCACCCCATCTTGCACAGGGCAGTGAGATTCCCGATGACGGTATGTGAGTGCCGACGGAGAATCTTCAACTCCAATTTTTTCACAACCACACCGGTTGCATTGGCCGCAGGCGTTGGCGTATCTTCGCGGTAACAAAAATCTGCACGCCTGTTGTACTGGCTACACCAATTCCATTGAACTGACGAAGGGCAATGAGCGAACAACACAGGCGTGCGCTCATTGCCTTTTGCATTTTTTCAGGAGCGATCACAATGATCCAGATCACACTGTTGGACGGCTCGGTCCGCGAGTTCCAAGACGGGGTGACGGGGATGCAGGTCGCCGAAGCGATTAGCTCCGGCCTGGCCCGGAACGTCCTTGGCATCTTCGTCAACGATCAACCCTACGACCTTAGCCGCCCAATCACTGAAGATGCCTTCATCCGCTTTGTCAAGTTCGATGATGAAGAGGGGAAAGCGATTTTCTGGCACAGCAGCGCGCACTTGATGGCCGAGGCTGTCGAAGCACTCTTCCCCGGAACCAAATTTGGCATTGGCCCCCCCGTGGAGAACGGTTTCTACTACGACATGGACATTGCCAACGGCCACACCCTAACGCCGGATGACCTTGCCAACGTGGAAACCAAAATGGCCGAACTTGCAAAGGCCAATAGCACGTTCAAGCGAATCCCCGTGACCTGGGAGGAAGCCGTTGCGTACTTCCAACAGAAAGGGGATGAGTACAAATTGGAGTTGCTGGAGGATTTCAAGGATCGCGAGATAACGCTGTACCAGCAGGGAAATTTCACCGATTTGTGCCGTGGCACGCACGTGCCATCCACGGGGGTGATAAAGGCCATAAAATTGACCTCCGTCAGCAGCGCGTACTGGCGTGGCGACATCAAACGGAAGCAGTTGCAGCGGGTGTATGGGGTCAGCTTCCCCAAAAAATCCATGCTGGACGAACACATGGTGATGCTGGAGGAAGCAAAAAAACGGGACCACCGCAAACTTGGACGCGAGCTTGAACTGTTCCTGATCACACCAGAAATCGGGCTTGGATTGCCGCTGTGGTTGCCAAAAGGAACAGCCCTGCGCGAGACGCTGGAAGGCTTCCTCCGGGCCGAACAAAAAAAGCGGGGATACACGCCAGTGGTTACGCCGCACATCGGCAACCTGGATCTGTACCGCACCAGCGGGCATTACCCCTACTATGCCGAAAGCCAGTTCACGCCAATCAAGCTGGAGGAAAATGAGGAGTATCTGCTGAAGCCGATGAACTGCCCGCACCATTGCCACATTTTTGCCAGCAAGCCGCGCAGCTACCGCGATTTGCCGGTTCGGTTGGCGGAGTTCGGGACGGTGTATCGGTACGAGAAATCGGGGCAGCTGAACGGGCTGACGCGGGTGCGCGGATTCACGGTGGATGACTCCCACTTGTTCGTCCGCCCCGACCAAGTGGAGCAGGAATTGCAGAGCGTGCTGGGGCTTATCAAGTTCGTGATGTCGGTCCTGGGCTTCAAGGATTTCACCATCCGACTTAGCCTGCGCGACCCCAACAACAAAACCAAATACGTTGGCAGGGATGAACTGTGGGAAACAGCCGAAGCAGCACTGCTGAAAGTTGCCGAATCGGTTGGTTTGAATTTCAACATCGGCATCGGCGAAGCGGCCTTTTATGGCCCCAAAATTGACTTCATGGTGCGCGATGCCATTGGCCGCCAGTGGCAGCTTGGCACGCTTCAGCTTGACTACAACTTGCCGGAACGTTTCAACCTTGAATACACCGGATCGGACGGCCAGAAGCACCGCCCAGTGATGATCCACCGCGCACCGTTCGGGTCGCTGGAACGCTTCATCGGGGTGCTGATTGAGCATTACGCCGGGAAATTCCCATTCTGGTTGGCACCGGTCCAAGCCATTGTGCTGCCGTTATCGGAACACTACATGGAGTATGCCCAACAGGTGCAACAACGCCTTGACGGATTAGGATTCCGTGTGGAGCTGGATAACCGCTCGGAGAAATTAGGCTACAAAATCCGTGAGGCGGAGATGCAGAAGATCCCGTACATGCTGATTGTTGGAGCCAAAGAACAGGAGGCTGAGTCGGCATCGGTGCGGGCCCATGGCGAGGGGGATAAGGGGATGCAATCGCTGGATGAGATCATCGCCCAGTTCTACGATCTGAACAACGTGGAGAAGTTGGCGGCGCAAGCACACCAGGAATCGGCAATCGAGATCAAGCATCACGAAGCCATTGAACACGCCGTGCCGGATGCGCGGGAGTAGTAGCCCCAAGAATGAAAACGCAACAGCCCGCTGAACAACATCAGCGGGCTGTTTGCATATTGTTTGGTGGGGATATCAGCATGAGCAGAGGAGTTTTGGGCCTTGCAAGCTAATGCTTGTACCGCACCCCTTTGCTTGGGATACTGACGGTTTCCATGGTGGGATAGCGCAAGGCTGTCAACGCCCCACCGAACACGCATCCGGTATCAATGCCGATTGCATGGTGCTGGCGGTAGGGCGTGGGATAGACTTGGTGGCCAAAAATCACAAACTCGGGGCCGCCATAGTTTGGTGCCCAGTCAACTCTATCGGGAAGTCCATCTTGCCGTTTCAGCCCCGTCACCGGGCCGTGCAGCGCGTAGCGGCGGAAATGTTCTTCGCTGATGTCGCTGTGCAGAAGCTCGGCGTGCCATGCCGCGTGCACCACCAACCCCGCCCCCCCATCGAACCGAATTGCCCAGGGGGCTTCCTCGAAAAATGCAATCAGCTCCTTTTTCCACCACTCAAACTCAGTGGCTGGCAGTTGCAAGAATTGCTGGATGGTGAGTTCCAGCCCATGTTTCAGCTCAACATCGCGGCCATGCAGCCACCGCAGGAATCGGTAATCGTGATTGCCCATCACCATCAGCGCATGGCCATTGCGGCAAAGGCGGTGCACCAGCTTGACAGTTTCAACAATCCGGTCGCCACGATCCACAATGTCGCCAACGAAGATCAATCGCGGCTTCATTCCTGGTGAAGTTTTTGGCAGGTTGGGGTCAAGCAACTCCGCATGGCCAAGCGAGGTGATAAGCTCCGCAAGCTCATCAAAACAGCCATGCAGATCGCCAATGATGTCGGCACTACGAAGCGACAAATGGCGATGCACACGACGCTCGCGGAAATCTGCGGCTACCATGCTGGGTTGGCTTCTGGGCTGTGTCATGCCCAGAATATAGATATGGCATCCCCAACAACAAGAAGCCCTGCTGCTTGTTTGGCAACAGGGCTTCGCGTGATGTGCAGCCGGAACTTCATTACCGGCTTATGATTACTCTATTTTCTTCCCTTCCCCTGTCACCCCGTTTTGCCGTCCCTTCTTGCGCTCCCCTTTCTTCTGCTCACGGTGTTCTTTCCGTTCGGCTTTGTGTTCCTCTAGTTGCTGGCGTTGCTCTGGGGTCAGCAGTGCCGAAATTTGCTGTTGCAGCTTTTCCCGGTCGGCTTGCAAGGATTGCTTGATGGTCTTCATCTTTTCGCGAAGCTGCTTTGCTTGCTCGCTATTCCCAGACCCTTTCAACTCGCGCATCTGTTGGCCAAGCGACTTCATCTCGCTTAACTGTGCTTCATGTTCTTTTTTGAAGTTATCGCGAAGTGCCTTGATCTGCGTTTTCTGCTGCTCGGTCAAGTTCAGCTTCGCTGCCATTTTCTCCATTTTTTCCCCCCGCCCCATTTTCCCTGAGCCATGCCCCGGTTGGGCATACAACGTTGTGGTAAGCGCAAGGGCCAAGGCGGCAACGGAAGCGGCTGCGGTGCGGAAGATCATTCGTGTGTTCATTGTGTTTGCTCCTAAGAAGGGATGCGTTGTTGGTTACGTTCGTCAGGCCACTGGTAGCTGGCCCGAACGGACAGCGTTTGCTGTGTAATTGGTTTCAATGGAGCCATTGCTGAGCATTGTGTTTGTTGCCGACTGTGGTAGCAGCAACTGGCGGCTTAGAGCTATCTTCAACCTACAGGTTCCCGATAAAATTTGGCTGAGAAGGGGAACTCACACTTGCTTGCAAAACCACAACACCTGACGATTCGCGTGAAGCAAACCGCTGAACTTATTCTTCCGATAGAGATTGCCGAGGACCCCACCGCATTGCACCAAGCAGCGGCGCAACAGATGGGAATTGCCGCTGAACGGCTGTCGGCTGTTCGCATTCGTAAACGCTCGTTGGATGCTCGGCAACGGATCATTCGGGTGCGGCTGGTGGTGGAAGCGATTGTTGATGAACCCGCCACCGACGACCCGCCCCCCAAAGCTGAGTATCGGGTTGTCCGTGGGGATCGCCGGGCCGTTGTTGTGGGGTCGGGCCCGGCGGGGTTGTTTGCGGCGCTACGGTTGATTGAGTTGGATATCACCCCAATCGTGCTGGAACGTGGATTCGATGTTCGCTTGCGCCGCCGCGACCTTGCGCGGATTCAGCGGTTCGGCACGGTGAACCCCGATAGCAACTATTGTTTCGGCGAAGGGGGCGCCGGAACCTATTCCGATGGCAAACTCTACACCCGCTCTGGCAAGCGGGGAAGCATTGATGCAGTTCTTACAACACTGGTGGCGCATGGTGCGCCGCCGGAAATTCTGATTGACGCACACCCCCATATCGGCTCGAACAAACTGCCGAAGGTTGTTGCCGCAATGCGCCAAAGTATTTTGGATGCTGGCGGCCAAGTTCACTTCGGGAAGCGGGTGGTGGGGCTGATAACCAAGCCGATACACACCCGCAAACAATTGCGCGGGGTGATTACTGCCGACGGCGATGAATTCACGGGAGATGCAGTGGTTCTGGCAACCGGGCATTCCGCCCGTGACCTGTTCAGCTTGCTGCAATCGGAAGGGATCCGGATGGAGGCAAAGCCGTTTGCAATGGGGGTTCGGATTGAACACCCCCAGCCGCTGATTGATGAAATTCAATACCATCGCTCGATCCGCAACGAACTTCTGCCAGCGGCCAGCTACCGGCTGGCAACCACCGTGCAAGATCGCGGGGTCTTCTCCTTCTGCATGTGCCCCGGCGGGTTCATCGTTCCGGCGGCAACCGCGCCGGATGAAGTTGTGGTGAATGGAATGAGCCTTTCGCGCCGCGACTCCCCTTTTGCAAACTCCGGCATCGTGGTCTCGGTTGAAGCCGAAGACCTTCACCCCTTCAACAACCACGCCGAATTAGCGGGGGTAGCGTTTCAGAAATCGCTGGAGGTGATGGCCGCATCCGCTGGCGGGGGAATGCAGCGCGCCCCCGCACAACGCCTTACCGATTTCCTTGCCGCGAAGGTCTCCGCAACCCTTCCCAAGTGCAGCTACAAACCAGGCATCACCTCTGCCCCACTCCACTCATTGCTTCCCGCCTCCATTTCCACACGGCTTCAGCAAGGGCTAAAGGATTTTGGGACAACGATGAAAGGATACCTCACCGAGGAAGCGATTGTGGTTGGTGTGGAATCGCGAACCAGCTCCCCGGTGCGCATCCCCCGCAACCCGGAATCACTGGAGCATCCAGATATGGCAGGGCTGTTCCCCTGCGGCGAAGGCGCGGGCTACGCGGGCGGGATAGTCTCGGCAGCCATGGATGGAGTGCGCGTTGCAACCGCCGTGGCAGCAATGGTGGCGGGATAATTTTCCGGCTTGGAATCGCGCAGGTGAGCGACCTTCGATTACCGCTTCCCCTTTTTCTTGCTTCGCTGCTTCTGGGAATTTGGAGCGATGGCACGGGAAACCGGGCGGCTGGCGGGCAACTCTTCGCTCTCATGCTCGGCCTGCTCCACAAGCTCCATGTCAATTTCTGCACGCAGCTCATCAACACGAACCACACGAACGAACACCGGGTCGCCGATGCGGAAGGTGCGGCGCGTGCGGCGGCCACGGAAGCTGAGTGACGCTTCGTCGAAGGTGTAGAAATCATCATCCATCATCCTGACCGGCACCAACCCCTCGATTCCCAACGATGTGATCTGGGCAAAGATCCCGAACGGCATCACACCCGATATTCGCGCCGCAAACGTGTCGCCAACGTGGCGTTTCACAAACTGAACTTGTGCAATCTTGATGGAGTCGCGCTCGGCCTCCACCGCCGCACGCTCACGCTCGGAACATTGGTCGGCGATCATGCCAAGCTCGGCAGCGTATTCATTCCTGCGCCGAACCGGCATTCCCGCTTCGTACTCGGCAAGCATTCGGTGAACAATCAAATCGGGATAGCGGCGGATTGGCGAGGTGAAATGGGTGTACTGCTGGAACGCCAACCCAAAATGGCCAACGTTGTGCTCGGAATAGACGGCCTTCGCCATGCTTCGCAGCGTCAGCTCGTTAATCGCTTCTTCGTGCTCGCTTCCGCGCACGGTGTCCAGCAGTTTCTGGATGTCCTTTGGCCGCACGTTGTCGGTTGGCAGATTGACGCCAAGCCGTTTCACAAACGCGGCAAGCTCTATCAGTTTATCCTTTGGCGGGGTGTCGTGGATGCGGTAAATGAAGGGGTTCAGGTTTGCGCCGCGCTCCTCCCCTTTCGGGAATTTTCGTGCCGCAATGTGCTGCGCAACTACGCGATTTGCCAGCAACATGCAATCCTCAATCAGGCGTGTGGATTCGGTGGCGCGTTTCTGGACTACCTCAATCGGCTGGTTCTGCTCATCCAGCTTGAACCGAAGCTCGGCGCGGTCGAATTCCACGCTCCCTTGCCGGCGGCGGCTGTCGCGAAGAACATGTGCCATGCGGTTCAAGGCAAGCAGTTGGGCGGCAAAATCCCCTTCGCCGGTTTCCAGCACCTGCAAGGCTTCCTCGTAGGTGAACCGCCGTTTGGAGCGGATCACGCTTTTGGCAACCTCATACTCCCGAATTGCCCCACGCGCCGACAAGCGAACAAACACGCTGTAGGCCAATCGGTCTTCATCCGGGCGGAGCGAGCAGAGGTTGTTGGAAAGGCGTTCCGGAAGCATCGGGATCACCCCTGTCACCAAATAGACTGAGGTTCCCCGCTTCAATGCCTCGCGGTCCAGCGCGCTCCCCTGGCGAACGTAGTAGCTAACATCAGCGATGTGGATTCCGATGGTCATCTCGCCGTCGTCGTGCTGCTGGATCGAGACGGCATCGTCGAAGTCGCGGGCATCGTGGGGGTCAATCGTGAACAAGTCCAGGCCGCGAAGGTCGCGCCGCTGCGCAAGCTCTTCCGGGGGAATGGAATCGGGAAAAGCCTCGGCTTCGGCGATGACTTCATCCGGAAAGTGATGCGGCAGACGGTGCTTCAGCGCAAGCGCGGCAATCTCGGCTCCCATCTCCCCCGCACGCCCAAGCGTTCGGATAATGGTCCCCTCCGGTTGGTGGTAGGGGTCGCTCCATTCACGCAGTTTCACCAGAACCTTTTCCCCAACTTTGGCAACGCCAATCTGGTTTTTGTAAATGCCAATGGCGTGATGAATTTTCCGGTCGTCGGGGTCAACGTAGAACGTTCGGTTCCCATGTTTCAGCGTTCCAACAACGGTTTCGGTGGCGCGGCTAACAACGCGAACAACCTCACCTTCTGGACGTTGGCCAAAGCGGGCAGGCAAGGTGATTTTCACGCGGACAGTATCGCCATGCAAAGCGGTCCACGTGGAGCGGTGGTCAATCTGGATTGCGGCATCCATTCCCCCCTGTTTTGGGACAACCAGCCAGCGGTTTCGTCCGGCCATTTCCAGCCGTCCTTCAACGGCAACATCGGGGATTGCAAGGTGGTAGCGGCGGCGCGCCCCACGGGTGACACGCCCTTCGCCCACCAGTTGGTCAAGCGATTCGCGAACCAGATCGTAGTCGGGATGGGTTGCGGGGATTCCTAATTTTTTGGAAAGCTCGTTGGTTTTCAGGTGGTCTGGGGCGGCCTCGGTCAGCAGCCGGAGGACCTCCTCACGGACGGCTTCAAGGGTGTGGTGTGAGTGTTTTGGCATAGTAGTAGAGATCAAAAAAATGGTGGTATATGATTCATCGTTTCATCAAACGAACGGGCAAAGGTCGCGAAGTAGCCGAACGTGTGCAACGGATACTCCATTTTCGGACAGAATGAAACGGCGCGATTAGGCTGTATCGTTCCCCCCAGGGATTTCGCATATTGTGCCACCAATTCATCGCAATTTCTAACCCATGAACCGACAACTTCAACTGCTTGCACTGATAGCTTTTCTCCCCCTGCTCTGCGCCTGTGGCAGTTCGCCGGCGATTGTTTCCTACGCCATCACCACCGATAACGGGAACGTCTGCTGCAAGACGCTGCGCTACCAGACCACCGATTTTCCGATGTCGCAACCGTCCACGCTGCCGGGGAATGGAGTAGTTGTCCGTTTTCTGGCCGACACGGTTCAAGCCGTGTGTGGGACTGAGTTACGGCTGCCGTTGGTGATTGCCAACAACAGCGATAGCGACCAGTACATTCCAATCTCGTACGAGCTTCAGCAGGAGGGGACAATTCGGCTGTTCCCCTGGATTGTGATGAACGAAGCGGACCCGGTGCGTATCGCACGGCAGATTCAATATGGAGACCTGCTGGAGCGGACTGACTCACGGTTGTTGTTCCATCGGCTTCCGGTTGGGAAGCAGGTGCGGCTTACCGGAATCGTTCCCAAAGAATGGCTCTGCCGAACCCCCAAATGGACTGATCCATCGTTGCTGACCGAAACGCTGAACCCGAAATACTACGCCGACTACTCGCGTGCATTGCGAACGCCAAAGTTTTGGCCGCAGGAGTCGCTCCACTCGGTGGTTGGGATACGGTACGACGTTGTTCACACCACGCTTGGCTGGCTGCAAACCGCCCCACAGCGTTCGGCGCACACAACCAGCGCGGGGGATTCTATCAGCATTGGGCTTGGGGTGATGGATGAGCCGGGGATGATGCTGAATGCCTCCCAGCAAGTGGCCCAAAGCAATGTCATCACAATGCAATTGCAGCAGTAAGAACACACAGACCCTCTCTTTCTTACCTCTGTGCCCTCTGTGTCTCTGTGGTTCTCATCTCTCTCTCTTTCTTGACCGAGGCACAGAGTGAAGAAAGAAGAGATCGCACAGAACCTCGACATCATGAAATAACTTCAGGTGGTGTGCCATCAAGCAGCGGCGTGTATATTGTGCTGGCAACAGCATATCACTGGGGATGCACTGGTTTCGACGGGGGGCAGATTGCTTGCGGTTGCGCTGTCGCGCTCTACTACTGTGGCGCGTTATCCCAACAGTAGTAAACGTAACTGCGGACTCCTACGAGTACCGTCTTGCAGCCTAAGTAGGAACTTAGCGCAGCAAGCATCCGACCAAAGCCTGCCTGTGGCGTTGGATTTCGGGTGTCGCAATACAGGATAGTGGTTGATGCTCGGCAAGTGGTATCAATCGCGAAACTTCAGCCTGCTGGCCGGCGGATAACCTTGTCAATCGGGATGCCGACGGTAAGATAAAAAGATTGACTATGCAGCGTAGTAGCTTCAGGGGTTTCTCTTCGGACGCGGGTTCGATTCCCGCCATCTCCACACAGGAAAAAACCAGCGGCGATTTCCATCAAAAGAAATCGCCGCTGGTTGTGTTTGTACTCACATCAATGCTATTGAACAATCCACGTTATAACATTTACGTTATATTGCTGTGTGAATTGGGAAATTAGATACTACAACGAACGTGTTTGGCAGCTCATCTTGGATTTACCTCCAAAGCTATTAGCGCGCTATCTACATCTTGCCGACCTTATGGCAGAATTTGGTAGCAATCTTGGAATGCCCCACACTCGTTCAATGGGGAGCGGCCTTCTTGAATTGCGTGTTAAAGCAAGCGAAGGTATTGCACGGGTCTTCTACTGTACTGTTGTAGGTAAAACGATTGTCATTCTTCATGTATTTGTTAAGAAATCACAAGCAACGCCAAAGAAAGAACTTGAACTAGCGCGACGGCGCATGAAGGAGGTAATGAATAATGACGCACGATAAACTAAAACAAGCCGCATTATCACAACCAGAAGTCTTTGCCGAATACGAAGCATTGGCTCCTGAGTTCGAGATACTACGCCAGATGCTACAAGCCCGCGAAGCAGCAGGCCTAACGCAAGCAGAAGTTGCCGAGCGGATGGGAACCAAACAACCAGCGGTGACGCGACTAGAATCAGCACTAAGTAGTGGAAAGCATTCCCCTTCGCTTTCAACGCTGCGAAGCTATGCTAAGGCTGTTGGTTGTCATCTTGAAATACGCTTTGTTCAAACAACCGAAGCCGATAAATCACGCCGTAATCGTCGTTCGGCGTAGTAGCTTCAGGGGTTTCTCTTCGGACGCGGGTTCGATTCCCGCCATCTCCACACAGGAAAAAACCAGCGGCGATTTCCATCAAAAGGAAATCGCCGCTGGCTTTAATTCAACTATGCAGCAAGCTGTTCAGAACTGAATGTTCGGTAGCTGCGAATTCAGTCACTGGCTCCACTCCTACTTCGTCCGGCGGAACAGCGAAGCATCGAAATCCCTTTTCAGCTTTGGCTCCCTCTCCCACCCGACCAATGGAGTAGAAATAGTAGCATCACCCGATTGGGAGAGAGTCGGGGTGAGGGCTGGCAGCGAACGAGGGCAGGTGCGTAAGGTCAGTTATTACGTGTTGTTCCTGCCAACATGATCTGACACAAACATATCCCACTTCTTCTTTGTCTCAATAGCCCATTACCGCGTTTTTTTAACCTCCCTTCTTTTTCCCACCGTTGTACCCCATTATTATGCCGAAAACATCACCCCCCCACCCTCTCAAAAATCGCACTGATCCCCTGCCCTACCCCGATGCACATGGTGGCAAGGCCGTAGCGGGCGTTGTCGCGGCGCGCCATTTCGCTGCCAAGCGTGGCAACCAATCGCACCCCCGACATCCCCAACGGATGCCCCAAAGCGATTGCCCCGCCATTCACGTTCACCTTGCCCAGCTCCAACCCCAACTCCCGAATCACCGCAATGGATTGCGAAGCAAACGCCTCGTTCAGTTCGATAAGATCCATTTGGTCTAGAGTAAGCCCGGCGGCGGCAAGGGCTTTTTGGGTTGCTGGAACCGGGCCAATGCCCATGTAGCGAGGGTCAACGCCGGCAACTGCTCCGGCCACATATTTCAGGACTGGCTTCAGTCCGTATTGCTCCACCGCACGCTCGCTGGCCACAAGCAGCGCGCCGGCACCGTCGTTCAAGCTGCTAGAGTTCCCCGGCGTAACGCTCCCCCCTTTGCGGAAGGCTGGCTTCAGCGTGCCAAGCTTCTCCACCGAGGTGTCCTTGCGTGGCGTTTCGTCGCGGCGGACAACGATTGGGTCCCCTTTTTTCTGTGGGATTTCCACCGGGATCACGGTGTTATCGTAGCGGCCGGCATCCCACGCCTCCACCGCCAACTGGTGCGAGCGGAAGGCAAACTGATCCTGTTCCTGGCGGCTGAGTTCCCATTTCTCGGCAACATTTTCGGCGGTCTCCCCCATCTGCTCCAGCGGGAACATCGCCTCCATTTTTGGATTTGGGAAACGCCATCCAAGCGCGGTATCGTAGGCGGTAAGGTTGCCGAACATTGCCGCACCAGAGACATTTTTCGGCAGGACGTACGGCGCGCGCGACATCACCTCGGCCCCACCAGCAATCACCAAATCGGCCTCGCCAGAGCGGACGGCACGGGCCGCAGCAATCACCGCATCCAAGGCCGAACCACACAAGCGATTGATGGTGGTTGCCGGGACGCTTTGCGGCAATCCAGCCAGCAGCACCGCCATCCGCGCCACGTTGCGATTATCCTCACCCGCTTGGTTTGCGCAACCGATAATTGCATCGTTGATTGCTTCAGGGGGAACCCCGGTGCGCTCAATAAGGGTGCGAATAACAAGCGAGGCAAGGTCATCAACACGGACGGCAGAGAGCGCGCCGCCATATTTGCCAATCGGGGTTCGGAGCGGCGAGACGATGTATGCTTCGGACATGGTTGTTGTTTGGTCTAGTTAGAGTTGATGAGATGGAGTTCAGTGAAGTGTTCAGGCGTGGAACGGCTTGTTGGCGCGGGCAAGCTGACGCAGCAGCACGCAAGGACGGTAGCGTTCTTCGCGGTACTCCTGCCAGAGCGCGTCCAGAATTGATAGCACAACGTCGGGGCCAATGCGGTCGGCCCAGTGAAGCGGGCCATCGGGGTAGTTGGTTCCTAACTTCATTGCAGTGTCGATATCGGCGGGGGAAGCAACGCCTTCCATCATGGCAAACGCTGCCTCGTTTATCACCATTGCCACCACCCGCGCCGAAACCAGCCCGATGCAATCCGCCACCACCTCCACTTCCCGCGTGAACAGCCCCCGAATCGTTGCTAACGTCCGTTCCCGCAGCGGCTTATCCATCTGGAGCGATGGGGCAACCTCTACCAACGATGCCGAAGCAAACGTGGAGGGCAAGAAGCTGAAGCCAACCACTGGCAAAGTTCCGCCAACCAGCGCGGCGGCTGCGGTGGCGGTCATCGTCAGGGTGTTGCTCAGGACGATGGTATCCGGCCCAGCGATGTGCGCGATGAACCCGAGGTTGCTGTGTTTCTGGCCATCATCAACGCAGGAAAGCTCGATGATTGCCGAAAGATTGTCGGGAAGCTGCGATGTGGATTCCACCAGAACAAGGCGTTCGTTGGTTGGGGCGTTGCCGTCAGGGCTGAAGCCGTCGTTCCAGAGAAACAGCTGTTGATCGGGGGCAATCGCCACAGATACTTCGGCAGCATGATGTGGGGAACCGAGAAGAAGGATACCGGACATTGGGAGAGTTATGGATTGAGAGAATAGATAATTGGGTGGCTGGCCTTACCGGCAGCACTGCCGGAAACTAAAGAACCCCACACACCAACCAAGTGATGTATGGAGTTCTTGGATATTCACCATAAGCGCGTATGGCCTTGCGCAACGCTTAGTTTTCTTCGATGTAGTTCTCACGCTGGCGTGGCAGCGCGTTGATTTTGGCAAGCTCCTGATAAACGAAGTCCAAGGCTTCGTTCAGTGCTGCACGGAACTTTTCGAAGTCCTCCTTATACAGGAAGATTTTGAACTTCTCTTTTTCTTCCCCTTCAGCACTACGTTTGCTTTCCGTAATAGTCAGGTAGTAATCATGGCCGGAGCGAGTCGAACGAACGTCCACGAAGTAGGTTCGTTTGCCAGCACGCACGCGCCGGGAAAAAACTTCATCACGATTGTTTTCCACTTGCAGTCCCCTTGTTTTTTTGATCGAATCGTTTCTGTTCAGGCACTGTTGCTGGGCGCATCACCTTATTGCTGAACCACCGCAATTTTTCCAACCACGGTTTGTTCCCCCTGCTCGGTTCCGGCTGTCACCAGATAGATGCCGCTTGGAACCATTCTGCCGTTATTATCGAAGCCATCCCAGAAGGCGACTGCCCCACCGGGGGATTCAAACTGCCGAACAAGCACACCACTTACCGTCAAGATCTTCACCGAAGCATCGGTGGGCAATCCGGTAAGGCGAAGTGGCTCGGTTGCTGGAAGAAGAAACGGCTGAGGCGAGGCTACAATCGTGGTAACGGTCTCCGGAGACTCAACGGCTGGCGTTGACACCCTGTTCATGCCATTTGCGGTGCCAATATAAACATCACCTGTTGCGTAATCCGTAAGAATTGATCTAACAGCGTTATCCACAAGGGGTGAGTTGTCAACGGTGTAGCGTTCCAGAAGCTCGGTGCCATCCAAGTTCATCACATAGACCCCTTGATCGGTGCCGACCCATTTGCGGTTCAAGGCATCCACGGCGATTGCCCGAATCCCGACATCGCGCAGTGCACGCACGGTGCGGAAGGTTGGCCGCCCACGGTTCAGCATGAACGAAGGGTTCACCAGCACCACTAACCCCGCCGGGGTTCCAATCCAAACCTCGCCATCGGGATCCACCAGCAAGGCTGATTGTTGGTTTGATGGAAGGCCGTCGTTGGTGGTAATCATCCCCCAAACTCCACGGTTTGTTGCCGGGGCCGAACCGGTGTCGCGGAACCATTGCAACCCCTGAAGACTAAGCGCGCCATCGGCTCCCAGCCACTTGGTTCCATTGCGGTCAACGGCAAGGTATCGGTAGGTTCGCGGGAACGGGCTTCGGTAGCTAACAAACCCGCTTCCATCAGCCGCCTGCTCGCCGGGGCGCAGCTGCACAACCAACACCGGCCCAATTGCCGAGGTGTTGTCCCAGTTCACCAGCCACGTCCGCCCGTTCTGTTCGGCAATGCCCGCACCAACCACATACTCCTTCTCCTTGCCGTTGATCCCAATTAGGGGGGAATTTTGGGCGTTGTAGTTGCTCCATCCATCATCGTTAATGCGGGTGAAGCCGCCAGGGAACAGCCCCACCCAAACGCTGCTGTCGGCCCCGTTGCCAATGCACCACGTGCCGTTTGAAGGAAGGTTGGGAGTAGCCGGAAACGAGAACGATTCCCAGACGTTGTTTTGCAACTTGCTAATGCCGCTCCCCTCTTCGCCGGTTGCTGCGCCAACCCAAATGCCCCCCCCTTTCCCTTTCACTAACCCGGTAAAAGCGTTGGATACTGGCGAATTTGGGAACAGATACCGCAAGGTGTCGGCAGTGGGGATGGCAACTCCATCACGGTTTGTGGCAAGGGCAAACATTCCGTTGGATGCCGCCGCCACCACTTGAATATCGGTCCCCGCACTTTGGATTTGCTCAAAACCGTAGGTGGTGTGGTTGTACCGAAAAAGGTTTGGGCTAGACCACGCCAGAACCACATCACCAGCACGGGTTAGCTTAAATGGAGCTCGGGCAAGGTCGCCACGGCGTTGGAACGTTCCATCAATCCGTTGGAACACGCCACCACCAGTCCCTATCTGAAGATTTCCACCGCCAACAGCAAGTGAGTAAGCGGTGTCCGATAAGCCATCTTGCAACCCAGCAACCGTCCAGGATTTTGGGTCGGTCAGCACCTTCCCCCGCTCTGGTGCCCATGCCAACCCGAACTCGGTAGCAACCCACACGGTGTCGCGGAAGAAGAGGATATCGTTGGCAGCAATAAATGGAGGAAGATTGCCGAATCGGGTGTAGCTGTCGCCGAAGGTGCTGTCGGTGGGGTTATAGACCGCCACCCCGAAGGCAGTTAGCACGTAGGTTTTTCCGTTGTGAAACCGGAAGCCGTTAATTTTTTTATCGGGGCGGCTTACGGTGCTAATCTCGCTGGAATAACTCCAACGGTTCTGTTGGGTGCGGTAGATACTGATTACCCCGTTATCGGAACCAACATACAGCAGCTTGGAATCGTCATCGTAGCCCACCGAGATTGCGGACAGCCGCAGCAACCCTTCGGTAGTACGGAACACGGCAAAAGAATCGGTAGCTGGATCGTACCGGAAAACACCACCAGTGGTGGCAGCCCAAACCCTCCCTTCGGCATCGAACGTTGTCCCCAGCACCTTCCGCATGGAGCTGTAAGCGTTCCAGACCGGAGCAGTTTGGGCAACAACAGAAGCGGAACCAAGCAGGAACAAGCATATTCCAGCCAAGATCACTCCCCAGCGTCGGGGCGTGTCAAGGAAGCGATGAAGCATCATAATCCAGAATGTGAGATCAGCCGTAATTGGTGTTCAGTGGATAGGGCAAATCAACAGAGATTGCAAGGGGAACGCAAGGCAAAAACTTGGGGTGATGGGAACAAACCGGATGCGTTGGTGTTACAACTGCTTCAGCAGGCTGACCATCTCAATCGCTGTTTGTGCAGCTTCCCATCCTTTGTTTCCGGCTTTCGTCCCTGCCCGCTCAATCGCTTGCTCGATGGTGTCAACCGTCAGCACGCCAAAGGTGCAGGGGACGTTGGTTGCCATCATCGCGTTGCTGATCCCTTTCACGGCCTCGCCAGCAACGTAGTTAAAATGGGGAGTTCCGCCGCGGATCACCGCGCCAAGCACGATAACGGCATCGTAGTTCCCTGACTCGGCCAACCGCTTGGTGGCCAACGGAAGCTCGAACGCCCCGGGGACATAGACAATGGTGACATCATTCACATTGCCGCCGTGCATTTGAATGCACTCCATCGCCCCCTCCAGCAACCGTTGGGTGATGAACTCATTCCAACGGCTGACAGCAATCGCAAATCGGGAACCATCAGCGTTCAACACGCCTCTCAAAGTTTTTGGCATAGCGAACTACTTTTCTGACTAAACTTGAATCACGTTTTGGACGACGCAGCAAACGCACATCATCAACAGCCAATATAACGATAAGGCCATGACCAGTTCACCAACCAAACGCTCACTTCTACAACGGATTGTTCTGCTCCATCTGCTTGCCATCACTACCGGCAGCATAGCGGTTGCTAACGGCGGAACGTTCGACCATTCCAAGTTCAACACCCTGCTTGGCCAAGCGGTATCGGGGGGGAAAGTTGATTACGGGAAGTTCAAGGGGAATGCAGAGTTCACTGCATACTTGGCGGCATTGCAATCGGCCAATCTCTCCTCCCTTTCCGGTAACGAGGAGCTTGCGTTTTGGATCAACGCCTACAACGCTTGCACCATCAAGAACGTGCTGGACAACCCGGGGATGCGGAAGCCAACCGATGTGAAAGGGTTCTTCGATGCCAAAAAATTCAGCGTTGCAGGGCGTTCGCTTACGCTGAATCAAATCGAGAACGACATCGTGCGGAAGAAATTCAAGGAGCCGCTGATCCATTTCGGGCTGGTGTGCGCCGCGCGAAGCTGCCCGCCGATTATCAACAAAGCCTACACGGGGAAGAATGTGAAATCGCTGCTTGCAAGCAACGCAAAAGCATATTTGGCCAGCAAGCAAAACCGCTACGACGCAGCAACCAACACCCTAAGCCTCTCCAAAATTTTTGAGTGGTACCGTGCGGATTTTGGAGGTGAATCGGGACTGAAGGAGTTCGCTAAAAAATATGGCCCCCCCCAAATGAAAGCAGGGCTAACGGCAAACCCGAACGCAAAAATCACATCGCTGGAATATGATTGGACGTTGAACTCGAAGTAACGCGCTGGTTCACCATCCAGAGAACACAACGCCGATGCAGCAACCCTGCATCGGCGTTGTTGTTTGCTACTCATGCTTCTCTCACCTACACGAATCTCCCAGCACCACCGTGAACCTTCCCACGATCGGATACCCACAACAACCTTCCACCATCCTGAGCCGAAGCCCCATTTGTTTGCCGCAACGCTGGCCGCGCATGGCACGGGCAAAAAATGAATTGCTTGGCAATTCCGCAGCATCACTCAGCACGTAGCTGGAATCGCTACTCATCGCCAGCGTGTCGAACACCACTGTGTCGGCTCCATTGACGCGCCACAGCGTGACCTGGGCATCGGGAACAAGCCGAGTTGACGTTGCGGAATCTTTCACCAAAATTGCCAACGGTGGCGGCGCGGGGGCGCACTGCAGATCAACACAATTGTCGTTGTTGCAACCGGTAGCGGTCAGCACCAGCATGGCAACCGCAAACAGCCTGAGGAGATTATTCATGGCGTTACGGCGTTGGTTTGCGTGAACTGTTCTTTTTTCGCGCCGGCTTCCGTTTCGGGGAACAATCGGCGGTAGAGGTTGGTTTCCAGCAGCCCGTTCGGGTCGCAGCGGCGTTTCAGTGCCATAAACTGTTCCACCGCTTCGCGCCCCAGATACTGCTCGGCACTGGCAGCGTGCAGCGTGCTATCCTTCGCAAAATAGAAGCGTCCGCCCGCCTTCAGCACAACTTCATCAAGCTGGGCCGCCAGTTTCCAGATCGCAGCGCGGTTCCTTTTGGTGATCTTAAAATCCAACGCCAGCGAGTATCCATCCACGCTGTGGGTCATCAGGAAATTATCGCGGCGGTGGCGCTTGAACACTGCCAAATACGGCGGGTAGCCCGCCTTCTGCGCCAGCCGCAGCTGCGCCTTGAACGCTTCGGCAGCGGTGGATTCGGGGACGAAACTTTGGTACTGAATCAGCCCGCCGCGCCCGTAGGAGCGTTTCCAGTTTGGGACGTAATCCAGCAGGAACGCAAACGCCGCGTGCGATTGCTGAAAAATTTTCCCACGATCCAACAAACGGCTTGCGTAAAATTTTGCGGTGTTCACCAACCTCACTCCAAGGTTGTTCACAAACGGCCGCATAAACCTCCACAAGGTTGATTTGGGAAGCAATCCAAAAATCGTGTCGGGAAGCTGTTGGTGTTCGATCCGCAACGTCTGCGCTGGGTTGGGGTCGTTGCCTGGTTTCAGGTAGTTGGCTTCGTGGATCACTCCGCGTCCAATCCCCTTTCCCCCTGCTACTCCATCAATCCATCCAACCAAGTAATCGGCATCGTCCATCCGTTGCTCAAACTCCTGCATCATGGCATCAAGGTTTGGGACGTTGATTGCCTCCACATTCAAATGGCCGGAATAGACTTTTTTCAGTTGCAGGGTGATGCTGGTGAAGCACCCCAACATCCCGAAACCACCGATTGCCGCAAAGAAAATATCGCTGTTTAGTTGGCGCGAACAAGTGAGAGGCTCGCCAGTTGGAAGCAGGATCTCAAACTCAAGGATATGATCCCCGATTGGCCCAACGGCAAAGTTGTTTTTGCCGTGGATGTTCATGCTGGCACAACCGCCAATGGTTGGGAACATGGTTCCGGGAACGATTGGCGGCCACCAGCCATCGGGAAGGGCGTACTGCCACAACTGTTGGATTGTCACCCCCGACTCCATTGTTATCACCCCGGTGTGCGGGTTCCATGCAAGGATTCGGCAGAAACGGGTAAGATCCAGCACAACGTTTTCGGCATTCAACGCAGCATCGCCGTAACTGCGGCCAGCACCACGGAAGGCAACAGTCCGTCCGGTGCGCTGCGCCAAGTTGAACACCTCCTGGATACCCTCCACCGTTGACGGGCGGAACACGTAGCCAACAGCATCGGTGCTTAATCCCCAACCATGAACAAGTTCAAGGTTCTGGAATGGCAGCGTTGATTCATCACGTAGCGTCGTCATGGGGTCTTGCACGTCAGATATTCAGCCGCCGGAAGATGAAGGATGGAAAGAAGCGAATCACCGTCCCAACAAGCCGCCAACGCGCCGGGATGTAGGCTGTCTTTTTCCCCCGCTTCGCTGCTTTCAAAATCAACTCCGCTGCGCGTTCGGCAGAGATCAGCCAGAACAACCCAGGAAGCCCTTTGGTCATGTCGGTATCCACAAAACCGGGTTTGGCAACAACCACCTTCACCCCAAAACGGGCCACGCGATTGCGAAGCGATTCCAAGTAGGTATTCAGCGCGGCTTTGCTGGTGCAGTAGGCTGGGTTTCCGCGCCGGCCACGGTCGCCAGCGATTGAGGAGATGCCGACGATTGTCCCCCGCTTCACCCGCTCGAACCGCCGCGCTGCTTCGTTCAGCCACGCAAACGCGCCACGCACGTTCACATCAAGGATCAGCGCATCTTTCTGGATGTTGTACTCATCCGGCGCAACCGCAGGCATCACCCCTGCGGCAAAGATGATAAGGTCCAGCCCTCCAAGATCACGCGTGATTTCCTGGAACAGCCCCTCTACCTCATCCACATTCAGCACGTCATGCTGGTACGCGTGAGCCAGAGGTTGCCCTGCAGATGCGTTGATCTGGGCAGCAATCTGCTCAATCTCATCGCTGCGGCGCGCCACCAGTGCCACGGCGCAACCGGCCCTGCCAAGCTGCTGGGCAATCGCCGCCCCAATCCCCGCCGAAGCACCCACAATTATTGCGTGTTTGAACATTGGTCAGTAGTCAGTAGTCAGTGGTCAGTGGTAGGCAGGGGATGCTTTTTCATTTGGCATTCACCATTTTCCCATTCTCCATTCATCTCACTGTCAATTTCTCCATTCTCCGGTCTCCATTCTCCATTTCTTCGCGCCCTCCTTGATCGTGCTGCAAGCAGCAGATCGTTCCTCCCAAGTTTGGGAGGAAGTTGGACGGCGGCTTTCATTCACTATTCACCATTCACTATTCACTATTTCTTCGCGCCCTCCTTGATCGTGCTGCAAGCAGCAGATCGTTCCTCCCAAGTTTGGGAGGAAGTTGGACTGCGGCTCCCATTTTCCATTCTCAATTCTCAATTCTCAATTCTCTACGCTTTCATTGCTTGTTCGATGTCGGCGATAAGGTCTTCAGCGTCTTCGATGCCGACCGAGAAGCGGACAAGGCCATCGGTGATGCCCAAGCGTTGGCGGATTTCGGGGGGGACTGCGCCGTGGGTCATCGAGACAGGGTGACAAAGCAGCGACTCCACACCGCCAAGCGATTCGGCGAAGGCGAAGACTTTTACCGCAGCACAGAACGATTGCGCTTTTTCCAGCGATCCAAGATCGGTGGAGATCATCCCGCCGAACCCGCGCATCTGCCGCAGGGCAAGATCATGTTGCGGAAACTCCGGCAGCCCTGGGTAGTGAACCGCGCCGAACTCAGGGTGGCTGGCAAGATATTCAGCCACCTTCTGCGCGTTGGCGCAATGGCGATCCATCCGCACCGCCAACGTTTTCAGCGAGCGGAGCGTCAGGTAGCAATCCATTGGGCCGGGAACCGCGCCGCAGGCGTTTTGCAGAAACTTCAGCCGCTCGGCAATTCCGGCATCGGCGGTGACGACTGCGCCGCCAATCACATCGCTGTGGCCGCCAAGATATTTGGTGGTGGAGTGAAGAACGATGGTTGCGCCAAGCGATAATGGGGTTTGCAGGTAGGGGGTCATAAACGTGTTATCCACCACCATCATCGCGTTGGCAGCGCGGGCAACATCGCCAATGGCCTGAAGGTCGCACAGGCGCATCATCGGGTTGGTGGGGGTTTCGGCGTAGATCATCCGGGTTTCGGGAGTGACCGCCGCGCGAACCGCTTCAACGTCGCGGAAATCAACGTAGCTAAAACGGAACCCCAACGGCTTCAGCACCTTATCGAACAGCCGGAACGTGCCGCCATACATATCATCCCCCGCAACAACGTGGCCGCCCGGCGCAAGCAGCCGCATCACAGCATCAATCGCCGCCAACCCGCTGCCGAAAGCAAAGCCGTGGGTCCCCCCTTCAAGCTCGGCAAGGCATTGCTCCAGCGCGAACCGCGTTGGGTGGTGGGTGCGGGCGTACTCGAATCCCTTGTGGTCGCCAATCCCCTGCTGGGCGTAGGTGGAGGTTTGGAAAATGGGGACGTTCACCGCGCCAGTGACCGCTTCGGGTTCCTGTCCGGCATGGATTGCGCGTGTTGAAAAGCCGTGATGTTTCATTGGAGTAGAGATTGATTTTGTAGAGTTGCCTTCGCCCCTAACCCCCTCTCCCGATTCGCCGAACTGAGCTACGCTGCATTCCGGCGGGAGAGGGGGACCGGAATAAGTATTCAGTGCCCTGCGGTTTCTGCTGCGTTGGCGGCTTCGCCTGTGGTTAGTTGGGTTAGGCGATATTGGGCATCGTTCAGGGCTTGCGCAGCTTCTTTGTTCCCCAAGATTGCTTGGGATACTTCCTCTTCAACAATCGCCTCGATATCCAACCACTTTGGGTGCACCGGGGTGAACCGGGCGGCCTTCATCTGGGCGGTGAAGTGCTTGCGGACCTCACTCTGCAGAAACGGGTCGCCAGCAACCGAAAGATCCGCAGGGGTCATTCCGCCGGGAAGGGCTTTGCAGAACTCTAGAGATTGCTTGGCCGAGGTCAGGAATACCACAAGTTTTTTTGCAGCTTCTTTCTGCTTGCTGGCGTTGTTGATCGCCAGATACTCACCCCCGCCAAACGACACAGCTTGGTGGCCAGCAAATCCTGGCATGGTTTGCAATCCGAACCGAAGCCCTGGGTTGTCCTTGCGGATGCGGTCGGCAAGCCACGGGCCCGAAATCCAGAAGCCGACATTCCCCTGCACAAACTGCTGATCCAGTGCCTTTTGGGTTTCGATTAACCCGGTGCGGGCAAGCTCCAGATAGGCTTCCAGTGCTTGGATATTTTGGGGTGAGTTTATGGTTGGCGTGCCGTTGGCATCCATCACCTGGCCGCCGTTGGACCAGAAGAAGGGGATAATTTTTTTGTACAGCCGATGCTGATCCGGCCCGTTTGCGCCAAAGCCGTACGCCTGGGGATGCTTGGCTTTAATTTGTTCAGCTTTTGCCAGCACATCGCTCCACAGGGTGTCCGGCTTGGTGGTGTCGGCCCCAACGGAAGCAAGCAACGTTTTGTTGAAATAGAGCACCCGCGAATCCACCACCCAGGGCCAAGCAAACGTTCCTCCGTTCCACTGCCCGGGCGCAAGCACCTCGGCCGAGAATCGGGAATCGTTATCGCCAGCCATCCCTTTCTGGTTTGCCAACACACCGGCACTGCTGAACTGCGCCACCCAATCGCTTCCAAGCTCCAAAACATCAGGAGCGGTGCTGGAATTGAAGGCAAGTTGCAGCTTTGCTTTTCCGTCGTTCCAGCTTAGCTCCGACAGCTCCACGTAGGTGTCGGGGTTCTCCGCTTCGAAGGCTTTGATCCGCTCCATCAGCGCAGCTTTTTGGGTTGGCTCGGACCAAAAGTGCCAGAATTTCAGCGCAGTTTTTCCTTCTTTGGAGCGGCCATCGCCGGCGGAATCGCCGCCGCAGCCAGCAACGACCAGAGCAAGCAGGAGAAGAATGGCAAGGGCTGCCAAGCCAGAGCGTCGGCACAATGTGTTCATGGAGTTATTTGACCCCGTTGTAGATGGTTAAAATGGAGACAAGCACCAGCCCAACATCCCGAATCACCGCCAGCACCTCGTTGAAGGTGTTCTCCTCTTCGGGGATGATGACTGTATCGTTTGGATAGAGCTTGGGATTGAGCGTGGTGTCGGCAGTTTGCTGATACCGGACTAGGTCATAGACCTGAATGGAGTTGCGGATGGTGCTATCCACCGTTAGGTCATGCACGATTCGAACTTCATCAAGCTTAGGTTTTGATCCAGTTTGCCCAGCGGAAGGTCCGCCAGCATAGGAGATCAGTTGCAGCAGCGTGGTGGAAGAAGCGACCTTGTACCGCCCCGGGCGCGCCACCGCACCCCAGATATTCACTTCCATCGAGAAGCCAACCCCGGCAGTAAAATCATAGACCCCGCCAATGCCCCCCGCCCCCGATGGCGCCCCGCCACCTTGCGGTGATGCTTGGTACTGGATGGAAAGAATCAGCAGCGGAAGCAGGAACAGAGGAAAGCGGAACGATTGCGGCATTGGTTTGTTGGAAGGAGAGCCAGAGTCTGGAACGAGCGGAAAAGGTACGCCGGCCCCGCATCCGTTTCCGGTGTGGGGCCGGTTCGATTATTGCAATCAGGAACGCCCGTGGCAATGCTTGAATTTTTTGCCGCTGCCACAGTAGCAAGGGTCGTTGCGGCCAATCTTCGGCTGGTCGCGCAGCACTTGCTGGATTGCTGGCTGTGGTTCCCCGCCGCGCTGTGGCGTTGGCTCTTCGCCCGATTCCACTGCGGCGGCGGCAGCCTCCATCTCTTCGGCAGTGGTTGCTGTCATTCCCATTCCGGTTGCGCTCCGGTGGGTGTAGCTAAGCGGGCGGCTGGTGGAAACGTTGTTCCGTTGGCGGGGCATTCCGTCACTTGTGGCGCTGGCCGGACGGCGGCGTTGCGGTTCCGGCTGGCGCATCCGAAGCTCCGGCTCGTAGCGGAACACAAGGTTGATAACCTCCAAGTTGATGTCGGAAATCAACTGGGTGAACAGGCCGTACGCCTCCTTCTTGTACTCCACCAACGGATCCCGTTGGCTGAAAGAGCGAAGGTGGATACCTTCCTTCAGTTCATCCATCCCACGCAGGTGTTCGCGCCATTTGTCGTCAATCACATGCAGCATGGCAAAACGTTCCAACTGGGCCATGAAATCGCTTGTCAGGCGTTGCTCCTTCCGGTTGTAGGTGTCCATTGCTGCTTCCAGAATTTTCCCCTTCAACGCTTCTTTTCCAAGCTCTTGGGCTCGTTCTGCCGAGACCTCGATATCAATCAGCATCCGCACGCGGATTTCGTTGCGGAGCAGATCCATTCCGTCGGGGAAGTGAGCTTCGGCCAGCGTGTCAATCCAATCTTCCACGTAATCGAACACCTCATTTTTCAGGCGTTCGCCGTGCAGTGCGTGGCGGCGGCGGTCGTAGATCACTTCGCGTTGCTGGTTCATCACGTCGTCGTATTCCAGCAGGCGTTTGCGGATTGCGAAGTTGTTCTCCTCCACTTTTTTCTGCGCCCGTTCCACCGCTTTGGTAAGCATTGGGGATTCCAGCACGTCATCGGCGTTGCTCACTTTCTCCATCCATCGGGTGATGCGGTCGCCACCGAACAGGCGCATCAGGTTGTCCTCAAGTGAGATGTAGAACTGCGACGACCCCGGGTCGCCCTGGCGGCCGGCACGCCCGCGCAGCTGGCGGTCAATGCGGCGCGATTCGTGGCGTTCGGTTCCCAGAATATGCAGCCCGCCAAGCTCCCGCACGCCGGGCCCTAACTTGATGTCGGTTCCGCGACCAGCCATGTTGGTGGCAATTGTGACGGCCCCTTTCAGGCCCGCGTTGGCAACAACTTCGGCTTCGCGTTGGTGCTGCTTGGCGTTCAGAACGTTGTGGGGAATTTTGGCGCGTTGCAGCATCCGGCTGATCGTCTCGCTAACATCCACACTGGTTGTTCCCACCAGAACCGGACGGCCAAGTTGGCGCATCTTCTCAATCTCCTGCATCACCGCGTTGTACTTGGCGCGTTTGGTGCGGTAGATCAAGTCGTTCATGTCGTTGCGGGCAATCGGGCGGTTGGTGGGGATCACCACCACATCCAGCTTGTAAATCTGGGCGAACTCACCCTCTTCAGTCTCGGCAGTGCCAGTCATGCCGGAGAGTTTTTTGTACAAGCGGAAGTAGTTCTGGATGGTGACGGTGGCAAAGGTCTGGGTGTCCTCCTCCACCTTCACCGATTCTTTTGCTTCGATTGCTTGGTGCAGCCCTTCGCTGTAGCGGCGGCCTTCAAGGATACGCCCGGTGAAGGTGTCAACAATTTTGATCTTCCCTTCATCCACCACATACTCCACGTCGCGCTCGTACAGTGAGTAAGCACGCAGAAGCTGGGTGACGGTGTGGATGCGGTCGCTTCGTTCGGCAAAGCGGCGCATTGCTTCTTCGCGGCGGGTCAGTTTCAGGTCGGCGGGGTCGTCGCCGCCATCAATGCTGCTAAGTTCGGAAGCAAGGTCGGGAATCAGGAAAATATCGGGGTCTTCCCCCGCGCTGGCAATCGCTTGCCGGCCCCGGTCGGAAAGGTCAATCGTGTGGTTTTTTTCGTCAATGGAGTAGAACAGTTGGTCATCAATCTCGTGCATCCGCGCCCCTTTGTCGCGCAGGTACTCAAGTTCGGTTTCCTCCATCAGCCGTTTGTTGCCCCCTTCCTGCAACAGCTTCATCAGCTTGTTGTTTTTTGGCATTCCGCGATGCGCCCGCAGCAGGTGAACGCCAGCTTCGGAGCGTGTTTTCGGGTTTCCGGCTTCCAAGATTGTCTCGGCTTCGGCCAGCATTTTGTTGACCTCGCGAAGCTGAAGCTGGGCCAAGCGTTCCACCCGTGGCTTCATTAAATCGAAGGCTTGGTCGTCGCTGTCGGGAACCGGGCCGCTGATGATAAGCGGGGTGCGCGCTTCGTCAATCAGCACCGAGTCAACCTCGTCAACAATGGCGTAGTTGTGGGGGCGTTGCACACCATCTTCGGATCGCTGCGCCATGTTGTCGCGCAGGTAGTCGAAGCCGAACTCATTGTTGGTGCCGAAAGTGATGTCGCACTCGTACTGCGGCTTGCGGGTGTGTGGCGGCTGGCTGGATTGGATGCAGCCAACGGTCAGCCCCAGGAATGTATAGATTGGCCCCATCCACTCGCTGTCGCGGCGGGCAAGGTAATCGTTGACGGTGACGATATGCACGCCGCGCCCGGGCAGGGCGTTCAGATATGTTGGAAGGGTTCCAACAAGGGTCTTCCCTTCGCCGGTGGCCATTTCGGCAATTTTCCCCTGGTGCAGAACGATGCCGCCAATCAGCTGCACGTCGTAGTGCACCATCTCCCAGGTAATCATTGCCCCGCCGGCTTCCCACTGCTTGCCAACGTGGCGGCGGCAGGCTTCTTTCACCACCGCAAAGGCTTCGGGAAGGATTTCGTTCAGGGTGTCCTGGGTGGTGGCGTAGATATTGGATTGATGGTCAGCAATCTCCTCGTACAAACGATCCCGTTCGTTGGCGGCGATGTCTTCCTTCAGCCGCGCCTGTTTTTCGGCAAGCGCGTCCTCATCCTCTTGAATCCGCTCACGGATCAAGGCGCGGAACTCGTCGGTTTTGCCGCGAAGCTCGTCATCGCTCAGCGATTGCAGCTCCTCGAAGATTTCATTGATCTCGTCAACAATCGGGTAAAGCGCTTGGACATCTTTGTCGCGCTTGGCACCGAAGATTTTTTCTAACAGCTTTAGCATAGTTCAATGTCCGGCAGGGCTTCTGCCATGTTGAAATGGGCAGCGAAGTTGCTGCCATGAACGTGATAGACGGCGAATATACCGAAGGGCGGTTGCTTCAACAACGAACAGACTGTAAGAAGGCGGAAGCGATGGTGCGCGCAACCAGCAACCGTGCCGTGGGGATTGCTTGCTTCGGGCTTTTAGGTTGCGCTTATGACGTTTCTTCGACGTAGAGCATTGTTGCGCCAACCACTCCAACCGGTAATATCACAAAGCCAGCAAAGGGGATAAGCAGCAACAATGCCAGCCCCCCACCAAACCCCAGATAGAGTGACTTCCGTCCCCAAACGTGCCGAATTTTTTGGCGGAATGTGGTGTAGTGCCGCTCAAACACGTAATCGCTGAAGTCGAGTGAAAGAACCACGGCTGCGTACAGCAACGACAGCAACGGAAAAAGGATGAACCCAATGCCAGGGACAAACTGAGTAAAGAAAATTGGGGGATAACAGAATACAAAAATCACCAGCCGACCCAGCGAAAATGCCACACTGCGGGCAACATCCTGCGCCAGTGAACTATCCAGCGAACTATCGCCAGCACGGAACCCAGGCCCGCGCAGATGTTGCTCCACAGCAAGGGAGAGTTTGGAGTTCAGCGGACCAGCAATCGCGCTGCCAATCAACAACAGCAGAAAAAAGGAGACAAACACGCCAATCGCAGCCCCCAGAACTTGCAGGAACGTTCGGGCCAGAACCGCCAGCAATCCATCGCCGCTAACCAGCAGCCCAGAAAGCTCTATCGCCCCCCAGATACCAAGCGGAAGCCCCACAATCATCAGCGCGATATTCACCATTAACGGACGCAGCGACAAGCGGCGCACCGACGCATCGCGCAAGATCAGCCGCGCCGCACGGAAGTGCGTTGTGAAACCGTGAATACTGTTGGAGGGCATGGAATGGTTGATTGAGCAGAGTTTTTACTATTGCAATTCTGCTGGCAATATAAAGTGAGCAGTGGAATGAGGTAGCAATAACAAGGCACTCCGCAGGTCTATCGGTGCCGGCGGCGGGGGTGGTTTTCCGGAACTCCTACCGAACAGCCCCCCCCGCGCCATCACCAGAATCTGTGTCACCGCATCACCACCAACTTCTCAATAACCTCCTGCGTTGCGCTGCCGTCGCCGATGCGGACGCGGTAGTAATAGACCCCGTTGGCAAGGCGGTCGCCGTCGGCATCAAGCCCGTCCCACTCCACTTTGTTGAACCCAGTTTTCAGCCGGGCCGGGTCAATCGGGATTGTTTTCACTTTTCGTCCGCTTACCGTGAAGATTCCAATCTCCCCTTCGGTTGGCTGCTGCTCGCCACCAATCATAAACGTGAACGTTGTCTTGTTGGGAAATGGATTCGGCACGTTGGCAACTTGCCGAACGGTCAAGTTTTGCTCAACGTAGAAAATGATGATGTCGCTCTCCTGCTTGTTCCCTGTTGCATCGGTCAGCACCACTTTCATGGAGTGCTCCCCCGGCAGAAGTTTTTCCGACGGAGTGTAGAATAGGCTTGCCCGGTGGTTATCCCCCGTTTTGGCGAAGGTCTCCCAGCGTGTTCCGGTTTTTCGGGCATCAATTTTATCAATGTCAAGGTAGATCACCACCGATGTCACGCTATCCAGCTTCAGGATTGAGTTATCGAACAGCCGCACCTCGAACTCAGGAATTGGCCGCACAATATCACCATCAATCAAGCGGTTCCGGTCGGCATAAATAGTGAGTTCGGGCTGCGTGGAGTCAATCCCAATGCGGAGGCTGGCGCGTTGCAGATTGTTTTGCGTGTACGGCTCGGCGGGAAGATCGCTTGGATTGACAACGGCAGTGAACTGCTGCTCCTTTTTCAGTTTGTCGGTGGCAATCCGCAGCCCCGTCACGGCGGAATCCAACGGAGCCAAGTTGCTAACCCAGATAGAGTCTTCAAGGCTGGTCCCGCTTTCCAACTGCCGCCACAACATCACCGGAACGTTGTTGGCCGGATACTTCCGCGAGAGGTTCACCATGCTTGCGCTGGCAACCGCCGGAAACCCTTGCAACACCGAGTCGGGGGCGATGCGGAAGGTGGATGGTGTGATCGCAAGCTCGGGGGAGGGATCGAACGTCACGGCAATCGAACGCAACCGCTGCGTGCTATCCTGGCCGAAATTGGCGGCGGCTTCCAATCGGGGATAGAGTGCGACGTTGACCCCGGAAAGGTCAATGGATGATTGATCGGAGCGGATCAGCGTGTCGCGGCGGCCATCGCGGCGCAGGCCGTAGATCACGGTCTGCACCGGCGGCCCGGCAACATCCACCACCGCCGATTGCCAAGCCGTGGCCGGCCCAACCGTTGGGAACGCCACGCTTCCGCGCGGAACCAGCACCAACGTGTCTATCAACGTCAGCCGGTACGGCGGTTTCACCCCTGCTTTCCGGAGCGAATCGGTGTTGCTCCAGAGTTCCCGAACCTCGGTTGCGGGGATTCCCTTCCCCCCAATCATCACAAACGATTCTTCGTTCAAGAATCGCCCCGCAACGCGGCTTCCCAACAGCCCCAACGCCTCGCGAAGGAAATCGCTGTGGCCCTGGTCGAAGGCTTTGTCGTACTGCTGGTGGCTGAAGGCAACCATCACAAGTTGCCCCGGCTGCACGGTGTCGCGCACGAAGTCGCGGAAGTTGCGGAACGTCTCGCGGTTGGCGTTAAAATCATACACCCGCTTGGCACTGGGGGTGATGCTGTTCGGCGGAAGCACCAGAACATGGACTCCATCCAGCGGCAAGGGTGCGTAATTAATCCCTGGATTTCCCCCGATTCTCATCTCCACAATTTTGGTATCGGGAACGCGGGTGTTTTCATCAATGAAGGTCTGTCCAACGGAGTAGAGTGTGATGGGGATGGGAAGGAGCGCAGGGCCAATGCCGCGCTCGTCAACCACCACGTCGGAAATCTGCGACTCCTGAAGCTGATTCTTTCCGCGAATGATGAACTCCGCCGGGCCAGCGGGCTGCACCGTGAACGACTCAATCAACGGGAAAAGCGCGGCGGCGGCGGTGTCGCCGGTGGATGAGTACGCACGCCACCAATAAGTGCTTGCCCCGCGGTGGCTTTGCGGAATGCTGAAACTCCATGTTGTGGTTAGTTCCTGAAGCTCCATTGTTCCAACATCACTGTTGGTGAACGGAGTTTGGAACAGCGGCGTGGTATCAACGGCAATGATTGCGCCGGGGCCGCTGGGTGGGTTCAGCAGCCGGATCACCACGCTGTCGGGGCTGGGGACACGCCCGTAGGGGAGCGGCTCGATCGGCAACGGCTGGCTTCCGCGAATCCGCAGGCGAAGGGTCAGCAGGTTGTCGTCGCGGTAGGATTCGGTGAATTTTTTCTCGGGGTCAATCTCAATCCGAATCGTGTACTCCCCCGGCTTCCCGGTGATCGGCAACGTCAGAACAGCATCGGTGAAATAGCAGATCCCATCCAGCGGAAGCGTCACCCGCTGCTCACTTCCCAGGCGGTCAACAATCGTAGCGGCCACCGTCACCGCCGAATCAGGGTTTCCGGTTGGTTGGATTGGCCTTCCGAAATCCCACAAACGCACCCGAACCTTCACCGCCGTGTCGCCAATGGTTGGCGTTTGATCCTGCATATTGGTGATGGTCACGGTATTACTCTGCTCGCGGACGGCTAACTCCGGCGTGCTGCGCGAAGCAAGCTGCATGGCGGGGTCGCCAAGAAGGCAGTACATCAGCAGGTGGTTGCGCTGCCTGACGGCCCCCAAGTACCAGAAGTCCGTCACATCGCCAACAGCATCGGCAAACATCTCCCATTTAACATCGGTCAGGACTTGGCCAATTGTTCGCTGATACTGTGCGGTAATGTGGGAAACGAAGCCTTGTTTTAGATGTTGATCAATGTCAGTGTAGCTGAAACTGGTCCCGCCAATGGCGGCCACCGCGCCGGTGTGCGAGGTGACAAACCGCTCGTTCCGGTTCACCAAACCTGGTTCGGCGTAGGCCCCAGTTTGGCAGGAGTAGGTGGTCAGGACAAAGTAGCGGTTGCCAACGCTCAGGTCTTCGGGATAGCCGAAATTGAGGTCGAAGATATCCACCGCGCCGTGGCCACTGAACGTCACCCACAAGGTTCCTTGATTGATTTCCGAACGTGTCCAGTCAGCATCAAGATCATCGGGGAAGGCTAATCGGTTTTCGGGTGAGGTCCGCACCACCATTCCGGTATCGCCGCAAAATTCTGGGGCAAGCACGTAGGTGGTGGCAATCTGCTCGTGAAGCTCTTTGAAGCGGTCACGCTGGTTGGCATCGCCACCGCCTGCCAAGAAGACAAACCGTTTGTTCCAAGCATCGGGAGGAAGGTTTTCGTACTCAATGACTTTCCGCACCATGTTGTCGGCCTCGGCAGAAGTTCGCACGGGGAACCGCCCAATGTAGTAATCAGAGGCTTGCGAGGTGTCGCCAATTTTGATTGTCAGCAGGTAATCGCTCACCGGAATTCCCAGGCTTGGGATGTAATCAATCATCGTGGAATTATCAGCCTTGAACATCGGATCCCACGAAGCATCCCCCACCAGAAGAACGTACAGCGGCTTCGGCTGTGCCCACGACTGGCTGGCGTAATGAAGAAACCGCCGAATGGCATACCCCGATTTAATGCCGTCGTTGAACTCATCATACACCGTCTCGACATCCACCACCCGCACGTTCAACCCACTCCGTTGGCGGCGGTAGTTGGCAAGCTCCTCGCTGGCCTGGCGGAAGGCTTTGTGGGTGATGATAATCATATCAGCCTGGTTGGTTTCGGCAACCAACTCATCCTTGGGATGCCAACGGAGCAGCGGCGTTTTTGGGGAGTCGAAGATGAACTCCTCCCCCGCTTCCCCAACCAGTGTGGCGGTTGCTTGCCACGTCAGCCCCGGGAAGGTGCTGTTCTCTGGCATTGGGAAAAAGGCGTTGAAAGTGATGCCACGATTGTTGTCGAAGTCAGTTTTCATGAACTCCTGCGCCGATGCCGAATTCCCTTTGATTGCCACAAAGGACCAAGCGGTACTGGTCATGTCGTACCGTTCGATGTTGCGGCTTCCCAACGATTTGAACGCCGTGCGCAGAGCGTCGGAGAACTCGTTGCTGTACCCGCCGCCGCTGGAAAACCCTGCAACAATGAAGTTCCCATCCCTAACAGCGTTCAGGAATTCCACGGCACGTTGGTACTCAGCTTGCGACTTCCCACCATCAAACGTCTGGAACCAAGAGCGGCGCAGAATTGTGCCGTTGTTCGCGTCAACCTCGGCGATATGCAGCCCCTGTTCCCAGGAAGCTGACCCAACGGAACTATCGCCATACTCCGCACGCCATTGCAGGTTAATCCGTTCGGGCCCCGGAAAGTGGCGGGAGGTAAACCGGAACAGCACCCCGCGCTGTGGGTTGGTGATGGCCGCCCTCCCCTTTGCCGATGCCGCCACGGTTGGTGGGTTGCTGAACCCGCCAACCACAACGCGAATTGGTTGCCCCGATTCAGAAATTTTCACCCTCGCGCTCCCACCAGATGATGCTGGCAGCCATGCCCCGCTGATCTCGAAATAGTCAATTTTCACCGAGTTGGGAATCGCTCCCGGAGGGCGGCCAGGCTCAACCCGCAGCACATTACGCCCATTAAACAGATAGCTGGAAGGGATGGAAAAACGGAACGTGACATCGCCGGTATCGTTGGTAAGCACGGTATCGGCAACGGTGGAATATGCGTTCAGCACAAACTTCAACGGGTGATCGGTGAAGTTGATTCCGGCAAGGCGGATGCTGAGTGTGACGCGACCGTCGTGTTGGTAGTAGGGGAAGCAGGTGAAAGGGAACTCAATCCACCCTCCGTCGCGGATGTAGGTGGCATCGCTCCAGTACCACCGCTCGTTCTGCACACGCTCATTCACATGCAGCGTGAACTCGTCACTTCCATTGACGTTCATCCCGCCGAAATACTCCTTATCCTGCTCGAAATGGAGTGTGGAGTCAACCGATTGAAGTTGCTGGGAAGCATTGGTGGCAGCGATGGCTTGGACCCGTGGTTGCTCCGTGCCGCTGCCATCCCAGCGTAGCAGGTAGGCGTTGGTGTCGGTGGTTTGGTCGAAGTAGAAACCTTCGGGGGATTGGTTACGGCGTGCGGTGAACTCAATGCGGTCGTCGGGATCGAACTGGCCGTTGCTGCCACGGTCGTCCACAAACATCGGGACACTTGCCGTGCGGTTCCACAACCGAAGATCGGCAATGCTTTTGCCGATAACGCTGTGCCCCCCAGCAGCAGCAACTTCGGCACCGGTGATGGAATAGACCCCATCGGTTGGTGTCAGCAGAACCATCGCCTCCCCCATCCCACCGGTAATCGTTACGGCAGCTTGCAGCGCCGCACCTTGCTTGGTTGATTGATTCGTTGGCCACCCGCCACGCCAGCGTTTGGCTTGCTGGAAGTTCAGCACGGTTTGCGCCAGCGTCCGCTCGTAGTCGGGGTTCTCGCGGTACTCTCCCGCTTGCTTCCCCACCCCTCCGGTTCTGCGCCAAGTGATGGCAAACGTCAGGTTTGGCTCAACTATCAATCGGTTCCCTTCGGCACGTAGGGGACGAAGAATCACCTCCATCATCCGCACTCCACGTTTCACGTATGGCGTTCCAAGCTGGGCGCGTTGGGATTCATGCTTCAGGAAAGGGAGCGGCGCGGGAAGCAGGAGCGTATCGCGCTGGCCAGCAGGGCTGGGAAGTATCTGCAGATCAACCGCATCGAACGGAATCGCGACCGTGACACGCACCCCCGGCAGGCGGCTGCTATCGCCCGGAAGAAGGTTTGCAAACGCGTTGTGAGCCACCGCCACACTGTTCCCCTGCTTGCTGACGATTGCCCGAAGATTCGCCAGCTGCGCAGTGATTCCGGAATCGTCGGCACGCAGCAATCGAACAGCCCCTTGCGTTGGCTGCGGCTGCTGGGCAATCGCATGATTGCCAATACCCCCGGCCGATAAAAGGAGAGCAATGAAAAGGGAACGGAACAGCAGTTGTGCCATAATTGAAACGCTTGCTACAGTTGAAATCAGGTCGCCCCGAAGATGCAGTATTCGCCACACGAAAGTCAAGCCCCTAAAACGGTAACACCGTTGCCAGTCGAGCTTGGAGCCTGAAGATAGTGGCCCGACAAATTTTTGCGCGGCTTCCACGCGCCTGGAAGGTAGGAGGTCATCACCATCACAAAGGGGTACAGTTGCTGAAGGCGTTCGGCAAACACGGGGGTGAACAGACCCGAAAAAATCAGGATAAGAGTGCTGGAATAAAGCCACAAAGCAACAAAGCGGTGGAACGGACGGGTAGCGGTTTTCACGGTGCGGCGGTGCATGGCAACCATTGCAACCAGCACCCAACCCCACGCAAACAAGCCAGCAATTCCGCCACGAAGCCACACGTACAAGTAAGCGTTGTGCGGAACCAGTTCGCTGATGTTCTCATACTCCAGAATTGTGTAGTTCTTGATCTTCTCCCCAAATGGATAGCCATACCACGGATTTTCCGCCAACATATTGGCAAGGTTGTACACCTCCAACGCACGATATGCCGCGGATCCATCCTTCCCCGGTTCGGCAATGCTGGAGACCCGCTCTACAAAATTCCCTATTCCAATTCCTAAAATTCCTACAACGAAGAGAAGTACGCTGGCAGCAATCACCCCTTTTGCGGCGCGGCGTTCGTTTCGGTTCATGGCAATCACCAGCACCGCCACAGCAATAATCACCCCAATTAAATAGCTACGACGAAGGCACATAACGAACATGATTCCGGTAAACGGAAGCGCGCAAAGCAGAAAGGTTCGTATTCGCCGGTAGTAAGGGTCGTTGCTCGGTTTCACAGCGTAGGAAACGATAGCCCCCACCACCATTAACGCAAGGATCATGGCATCCCCCCAGCCAGTAAGCAATCCCCATAACACACCAACATTAAGGTATATGGTGGAAGCCTCGATGGTTTTATAGACTCCGCCGGCAATAATTATCCACACCATTAAATAAAGGTCGTCCGGCTCGAACACCAGCAACCACATAAAAAAGCAAAACACGGTCATCGGCACAGCGAACATCTCCCACGAGAAACGGAAGCCTTGCTCAACAACAAACATTCGGATCATGGGGATCAGCCCACAGAAGATACTGAGAGCAATCATCGGTCTTGATAACGAGCTTCGATAGATGGTCAGATGCCCACGCATCAATCGGCGAAGAACACCGAAAATGGGAATTGAGAAAAGTATGACATCCAACAACCCGAACCGCCCACCAACCCAGGGATCAAAAATAGAAAGGACAAAAGGGGAGAAATTATCGGGGCGGGTTTCGTAATGGAGAATAAATACTGTTAGCAGAATAATGACTATTCCGCAAGGATCGCCAGCATGGTACAACCATCGCTGTAACGGCGGCCACGACGGCCATAACGATTGGGGAAATGTAGTCCGTTCGGTTTGCATTGTTGGAGGATTTAGCGAAGGTCGCGCCCCGTTAGCTGCTCCAGAGTCTGGATTATTGCATCAGCAAATGTGTCCATACTGAATCGGCGTTTGGCGCGTACTCTCCCCCGTTGGCATTGTTGTTCGCGGGTGTCTGGGTCATCCAAAAAATGGAGCATTTTTTCCAGCAGATCATCTACATCTCCGGCCTGAAAAATATATCCAGCATCCCCAATCACATCTGGAATTCCCCCGCTGTTGCTGGCAATAATTGGCGTTCCGGCAAGCATTGCCTCAACATTCACCCGCCCAAATTGTTCGTCAATTTCGGTGCGGCTGGGAAGCACCATCGCATCGGCAGCGGCGATATAATATGGCATATCCTCCTGTGGGACCACATCGCGAAAATCCACCCCCGAAAGCTGAATAGCTTGTTGGCGCAATTCCGACTCATACTCCCCCCTTCCCACAATTAGCAATCGGACGGCTTGGTTGGGACGTTGCTGCTGCAATCGGGCAAACGCTTCAATAAGATCCTGGACACCTTTTAACTCCACTAGTCGTCCGGCAAACAGGAATATCACCTCACTATTACTCTCGCCATTATTCAAACCAAGTTTTGCTCGGGCATCCTGTTTGTTAATCTCCACAAACAGGGTATCGTTCACGCCATAAAACTGCTCGATAATCTGCCCCTGAAATCCAAGTTCTTGCAGTGCTGCAACCGCCTTGCTGTTGATGCAAAATGCAGCCGTCATCCGTGGGATCATCACCCGTGACAACAGGCTGTAGAGTGATCCCAGCCGATAGGCAAACGTTCTGAAGGAGGCGATGTGGTTATTATAAAAGATGATCGGGACACGGGGGGCCAGCAGCCAGCGCACAATCATAATTTGCAAAGCAAAAAAAGAGAAACCTTCCTCCAGCATCAGAATTATTTCTGGTCGCGAGTGCCGAAAAGCACGAATCAACCCTGTTAAATAAAATCCACGTTGCGCTTGACCTTTTGCTGCAACCTTCCCCAAAACAACGGGAAACGAATCTGCTTCAGAAGATTGGTAAGTGATTAATCGGTCATTTTCAATCCAAGCGGTTGGTGCTAACAGGGTAATTGCAACATTAGCGCGCTCGGCAACCAAATAATGCCGCCAACGCACCGAGCGAAGCACCGAAACTTTATCAATGACCAAAACCCGCAACGGTGGCTCCAGCATTTGATCTGCCGACAATATCTCTGACATGATTTATTCGTTGCTTCCTACATCAATCTGCTGGCGGTTTATGGCTATCTGTTGTTGTTTAGAATAGATACCGCGCTGCAATCCATCATAGAGGTACACCCCCAACACAGAACAAACAACCAATAAAATTCCACTAACACTAACAATTATTGTTTTACGTGGAGCTGATGGGCGAAATGGAGTAGCCGCCCAATCCAACACCGCAACCGTGGGCAATTCCCGCGCTTCCTGGATTTGCTCTTGGTTATATTGTGCCTCCAACAGCATATACACCTGTGTTGAAACTTCAAGATTTAATTTTAGTGTAGCATACTGGCGTGCAAGCGCTGGAACATTTTTAAACGGTATCCCCAAAGCATCAACATCGCTTTTTCCTGTTTCTACATTCTGCTGTTGGCGTTGCAGCAATGCTAATTGCGAGCGCAGTGATTGGACTGTGCGCTGATCTGAATTCAAGTCCGATTCGGCACGAACAAGCTCTAATTTTGCTTTTTGAATCATCGCTTGGGTTTCGATCACCGAGCTAAGCGCGGCATCTAACTGTTTATCCAATGCAATCGCTTTATTCTGCTCCTGGAACAGTTGCATAGCACGCTGTGCGGAATCCATTTCTTTCCGCTTTTCCTCTTTCATTTTTTCTAAAAAAATGCGTGAGCGGCGTGCGCGTGTAACGCTTTTTTGTTGGTTCAGCTTGTCAAGAATATCAATGGCATTGTTGACGATAGCAGCAGTAAACACAGCCACTTCTTGCTGTTCGGTTTTGTCCGACAGAAACGATGTTTTTTCGCTATAAGCAACTGATATTACACCTTGTTTATCTGATTCGGCTTCGATTCCCCCCATCACTTGTTCGATTGCCAGCGAACGGTTCGTTGAATCAACATCATACCGCTGTAGCAAATTTAGTCGAGTTACTAGACTATCGGCCAGTGATCGGCTGGTCAAGATTTTCACAAACACCTCAGCCGATGAATTCTGACCAAGCGATTTCAAATCGAACCCCGAACCGCCGCCAAGAAGTAGATTATTTAGGGACATTCCTTCCGATTTCTCGGGGGGCAGCAACACGGCTTCAGCCGTAAACGTTTTGGGCATGATAAATGAATAAACAACTACCACAACAAGCCCTGTAATAATAATTGTTAGAAGCAGAGAGCGATAGCGGAGTAGAACTGCGAAATAATCACGCAGGTCCATGAGGGGAGGTGGAGCAGAATGTTCGGACACGTGGATAGAAGATTGTTTTGGGTTGGTCACGGTAATGTTGCTGAGTAATGTCTTAGTTATTTTTGTTATTTAGCAAACCAACCACCACAGCAATCACCGTGGCAACCTGTGCAACAATAGTAATTGCAGTAGCGAACCCTGACCAAAAATCTCCTTTCGCTTGTTCGGGTACAAAAATTGCATCACCCGATTCAATGTTATAATCTTCTTCACTGTCGGCAAGGAATGTTTCTCCGGTTCTTCCCTTTATCACTTTTTCCTCCCCTTCCTCAGCGTTCCAGCCGTAGCCGCCAGCAAGGTGGATGTAGTCACGGAAGGTGCGGCCAGAAACGTAGGATATATTTCCTGGGTTTTTCACTTTTCCGCTGACTTTCACAAAACCACGGGTTAGCGGGACAAAAATTGAATCATCATGCTGAAGGAATAGATTTTCGGATTCATCGTTGTTCATCAGCTTATTAAAATCTACGGTAAGGATTCCCGGACGCTGAAATTCGCGATTTTTTACGCGAAAATACTCTGTCTCCTCGGGCGTGCGTTGGTCGGGGTCAATCTGGGCGATGCGGCCATATTCTGGGTCCTGCTCAATTAACCGCCGACGAATTAAAACGGCATCCGCAAGGGATGCCTGGTCGGTGAAACCGCCGGCACGTTGGATAATTTCGCGCAGCCGTGTCGAGCGTGGTTCGATGGAGTAATACCCGGGATATCTCACCTCACCCCACACCACCACCCTGCTTGGGGTGTGATATCCCTTTTTCTGGCGAACAAACACTTGATCCCCGATTTCTAACGGCTGATTGCCGATCACTTGGCCATCGGCCGTGGCGCGCAAGAACAAGCGCTGACGGATATTGCCAACCTCATCCACTTTCACCACTTCAATGGAGTCCATCACAGCGTCCACAGTGAACCCGAACCCGTAACGAATCAGGCTTGAGACGGAGTCCCCTTCATGCCATGTGAACTCGCCAGGGCGCTGCACACCGCCGGTGATGATGATGATATTGCGCTGATCTTGAACCCCAATTTTCACCACATCCCCCCCTTCCACTGTGGGGTTTGCTGATAGGTCGCCGCTGGCATAAAACGGAACAAGATCAACGGGGATGCTGTGGCCATTGCGCACAATTTGGATATCGCGTTTGGAGGCACGTGTGCTTGCCCCGCCGGCCAGATCAATCACCTCCGAAACCCTTGTTACTGGCGTGGCAACAACCATTCCGGTGCGCCGAACGGCCCCGATGACCGACACTTTGAACTGCCGCATTCGTCGCAACGACACCGCCGCCATGGGGTCGCGATAGACCCGTGCAATCGCTTGCTGGATCAGCACCTCCGATTCGGCAAGCGAACGGTTGCGAACATCAACCACGCCAACGCCGGGAATTATCAGTTTGCCATCGGGGGCAACCACTAACTCATATTGGACTGGTTTGGAGAGGGTGAGCATCACGGTCAACTGGTCGTTCGGGCCAAGCTGGTAGCGTTCGGGGTCAATTGGGCGTTCCAGCAGCACGCTTGATTCAAGGCTGCGCTGGCTTAGTTCGCGGGTAAGGGTGGTGTCGAATGGGGTGGATTGGCCAGTGGTTCCAAGCCCACGTGGCTCTTCACCAGTTGATGGTTGGGAATACCCCAAAACCGGTGTACACAACCAAAGCAAAACAGCAAACCCAGCCACAACCCATTGGTGGCGTTGTGGCAACCGTGATAACAGCAGTTGATGTTTCAGAACCGTTCCTCCTCTTGAATATGACTTTGGTATGAGAGAAAAAGGGAAATCGCAGATGCTTGATGCAAACAACGGCGGCGCGAAGCCGTGACCGTAGCCTGATAAGGGAGCGAGTGCACGCAGAAGAAGTAGTGTAACCGAAGCGATAGCGTAGGGGACGTTGGAATGCTGCTGAAAAAAACAGCAGCCGCAACATACACCGAAGCCGCATCCGCGCAAGTGCAAAAAACCATGTACCGGCCCACACTGCTTATGCCCGCATTCGCTCGGCAATATGAGTAATCACCACTTCGGCATGATGTCTTCCATTTTCGATGAACACTTCCCACGTTCGGCAACCACACACCACCGACCCAGCCAAGTACAGCCCCTGCACGTTGCTCTCGAAGGTTGCCGGACTGAACAGTGGGATCAGCGTTTCAAGATCGTAGGCAATGCCACAGGCACGGAACAGGTGTTCATCGGGGCGGTGGCCAATCATTGCAAACAGTGCGTCGCATGGAAGGTGTGCTGTTTGCCCCTTGGCGTTGTTCCGCACCGTAAGCTCGGCTGGCTCTATCTGCACAACTTGGCTGTTCCAAAACATGGTGATCTGGCCGTTGGCTAGGCGATTTTCAATGTCGGGCCTGATCCAGTATTTCACCCCGCGCCCTAACTCCCCCTGCCGGTGCACCATCGTGACCGAAGCGCCATGCCGGTACAGATCCAGCGCGGCTTCCACCGCCGAATTTCTTCCCCCAACCACCACCACCTGTTTGCCAAAAAACTGAAACGGCTCCTTGTAGTAATGATGCACATGGGGCAACTGCTCCCCGGGAACGTTCAACCGATTGGTTGTGTTGAAGTACCCAGTGGCCAGCACCACAAATCGGCAATCGAACGCCCCAAGCGATGTCTGCACCACAAAGCCCCCACCCTGCCTGCGCTCCACCCCGGTAACGCTTGCTCCTTGCTGGATATCCAGCCCCCGCTTCCGAACAACACCACGGTAGTATTGGATAGCCTCGGCTCGCGTTGGGCGGAAGTTGGGTGAGGTAAACGGCATATCCCCTAACTCCAACAAGTCAGGGGTGGAAAAGAAGGTCATGGAGGTTGGATAGCCAACGATAGTGTTGACCACCGTTCCCTGTTCCAGCACCAGATAGCGCAGCCCCAACGATTCGGCGTGCAGTGCGCAGGCTATCCCTGTTGGCCCGGCACCGATAATGATAACATCATGCTCCATACGTTGCGGGCAAAATTACGTGCCGAAGCGGGGGAGCCTGCGGTTGGAGTTGTCCCAGATTGTTTTCGCCAACGTTCGTTCCGCAGGGTAAAGTTGCCCGGAAAGTATATTGGCCACGCCCGAAAAGCAGCGGCATCTATCGGGCGTTTCACATTCCAATTTCCACTGTTGAACCATGACCGAACCAGCATTCTGCTTGCAGCTGAAGGAGCCAATGGCCCAGTACGTTGCCACATTGCAAGACCGTATTTGCCAAGCCCTGGAACAGGAAGATGGGGCGGCCACGTTTGTGGAGGATCACTGGGAACGCCCCGGCGGCGGCGGCGGGCGTTCGCGGGCAATTGCCAACGGAGCCGTGTTTGAAAAAGGGGGAGTGAATACCTCCACCGTATTCGGGACGTTGCCGGAAGGGATTGCTGCAAAAATGAAAGTTGCCGACCCCAGTTTTTTTGCCACCGGGATTTCGTTGGTGATCCATCCAGCGAACCCGCACGTGCCAACGGTTCATGCCAATTTCCGCTACTTTGTTTCGGGGGAAAACGATGCGTGGTTTGGCGGAGGGATTGACCTAACTCCATACGTTGCCAACCAAGAAGATGCCCACCATTTCCATGCTGTTCTGCGGGAAGCCGCCGCCCCGTTTGGTTTGGATCGCTACCGCAAGTTCAAGCAGTGGTGTGATGAATACTTCTTTATCCGCCACCGTGGTGAATCCCGAGGAATTGGCGGCCTGTTCTACGATTACTTGCGTGGCACATCGGAGGAATTGGCTGAGTTGTTCCAGTTCCAGCAAGCGATGGGGAACTCCTTTCTGGAGGCGTACCTACCTATTGTGCAACGCCGGAAGAATACCCCATTCACCGAGCGTGAGAAGAAGTTCCAACTGCTGCGGCGCGGGCGGTATGTGGAGTTCAATTTGGTGTACGACCGAGGGACGCTGTTCGGACTGGAGACCAACGGACGCATCGAAAGCATTCTGATGAGCCTTCCCCCTGCCGTAAACTTCGACTACAACGCCCCAATGGAAACCACCGACAACGAGCGAGAGCTGATGGACTGGCTACGGAACCCACGGGGTTGGGAGTAGGTCAGTAGTCATTGGTCATTGGTCATTCTTCCCCTTCTTTATTCGACGGTCAGTTGTCAGTTGTCAGTTGTCAGTGGCGAAGAGGCTATGCTTCATGCTTCCCTTCTTCCTTTCATACTTCATACTTCATACTTTCAAAGGTCAGTGGCGAAGAGGCTATGCTTCATGCTTCCCTTCTTCCCTTCTTCCTTTCATACTTCATACTTCATACTTCCAAAGGTCAGTGGCGAAGAGGCTATGCTTCATGCTTCCCTTCTTCCTTTCATACTTCATACTTCATCATTCATACTTTCAAAGGTTAGTGGCGAAGAGGCTATACTCTATCTCCATTCTCCATTCGCCCCCCCCTCTACTCTCCAACCCAGAATGGCATTCGCTTGCTGAGCTCGGCGGCCACCATTTGCCACGTTGTTTCCAGCTTCCGCGGATCCTCGACGGCGATATCGAGTTCACCAGTGGTCATCACCTTGCGGTTGTGGGCATCAAGAAGAATGAAGTTCGCCGATACGGCTTCATCGCCCCGCCCGCTTGGGCCGCCGCTGGTGTTGGTAATTTCCATGTTGCGCACCACAAGCATGTAGTCAATGTTCCCATCGCGCGATGCGCGCAACACCTTCTCCCAATCGGTTGGGCCGGCGTTGTTAAAGTCGTTGGTGGCGTTCAGCCCCACCATGCTGCCAACCGGTTCCTCGGAGTAATTGAACGTGGTGTTGGAGTCCATCTGTTGGTTCAGTGCGGGGATCAGCATGGTGCGGAACTCCCCCTGCAACATCTCGCGTGCGGTTGCCCCTGCAACGCCACGGGCGGCGGCAAATTGGTCTGGATTGCTCATGGTGACTTGTTCCGGTAGCGGTGTCACCACAAAGATTCGGCGACCATTCAGCATGGAATCGTCGTAGCCGCTAATGGTTGTGCGGCGGCTGCTGCCACACGAAGCCAGCAGCACTGCGAACAGCGCGACAGTGAAGAAACGGAGGTTGTTGGTGTTCATTGTGATAATCATGATATGACGGATAGAGTACAGCCCGGCACTGCGGCGAATTTACTCCGCAGAGCTGTGGTATTCAATGCCCCGCAGCAATTCTTCTTCGGCATCGGTCATGGCCACGTTTCGGCGCAGCATCACGGTTCGGGCGGTTTGGATTGCTTTGTTGCGGTCGTATTCTTCGCTCCCCCCGCTTCCCCCCCAAGCAAAAGATGAGATGAACTTTGGCGGAAACCCTCCACCAAAAATGTTGGCCCCAACGCCGATCACTGTTCCGGTGTTCAGCATGGTGTTGATCCCGGTCTTGCTGTGGTCGCCAATCAGCGAGCCAAGGAACATTGTGCCGCTGTTCACCCCACCCCACGGGAAGGTGACGCGAACTTGGCCGTAGTTGTTCTTTAAATCGGAAGTGTTGGTGTCGGCCCCCAGGTTCACCCATTCCCCCAAGTAGCTGTGCCCCAGGAATCCATCATGCTGCTTGTTGCTGAACCCCAGAATGATGGAGCCTTCCACCTCGCCCCCGATTTTGCACCAGGAGCCAATGGAGGTTTTCTCGTAGATCTTCGCGCCAATTTTAATGGTGCTGTTATCCCCAATAAAACATGGCCCCACCACCACTGCGTTGGCCATCACCTTCACGTTGTTTCCAAAAACGATTGCCCCACCGCTGGCATCCAACACCACACCGGGTTGAATGCTGCACCCTTCCCCAACAATGATGTTCGCCGGGTTCACCACATGCGCGCCAGCCATGTCCGGAAGTGTGCTGGAAGCTAATCCGGCGGCATCTTCCATCAGCATCCGTGCGTTGTCTTCTACCAACTCCCACAAGTAGCTGTACAACTTCAGCGTATCAGTTTTTATGATGGTAAGCCCAAGCCCTTCCCATTGATCGGGCGTGGAAGAAACCAGAAGGTGGGCGGGAATGGCGGAAGCGCGGGCGGCAAGAAGGTGAGTTCCATCGGTCAATATCCATCCACCGGGCTGGCTGTCAGGTTGACTGTTCAGGGGGAGGTGGTTCAGCAGATTGCTATGCCAGCGGAGCCGGGCGTTCAGGTAGAGGGTGTCGGTGGTTGATTCTGGTTGGTGAATCGCATGGCCGTGGCTTTGCAGCACACGCTCGATTGGCTCCCTTCCCATCCAAGTAATCGCCGCCATGTTGGGAATCGCGCCAACCCGTTGGCACAGCGGTTTTGTGCCAACCAACAGTTGCGCCGGGTGGTGGGTTAGCGACAGCGGATACAGATTGCCGACGTGCTGGTCTTCAAACAGGCAAAGGAGCATAAGCTGAGGGAAGAAAAACGTGAGCGAATGCCATTGAAAAAAACAAGCGCGGCGACGTTCGGACATCACCGCGCTTGCGTGTTCAGCGGAAAGGGAGGGATTCGAACCCTCGGTACGGTTTGCGCCGTACAAACGCTTTCCAGGCGTTCCAGTTCAACCACTCCTGCACCTTTCCAGTGGTGTCCGTTGCTGGGATTGTTGGTAGCTGTTGGCGCAGCCTTGCCAGAACGGGCGGCAAATATACAGCCGAAGACTTCGGCAACGCAACAGTGATTACTTCTGTTGCATGGATTCAAGTTGTTCTTGCTTCGGCGGCTCCGCTTCGGTGGCTGGGGGCAACGGAGCTGGTGGCTGGGCCAGCAAGGGAGCTGGTGATGGAGTTGATGGCGAACCCGATTGCTCCGTTCTGGCTTTCTGCTCCCTTGCCGGGCGCGCCTTTGGGTGGGCATTCCGCTGCATGTATCCCGCCGATGCAGCCATCGAGACCAACGTGGTGACGTGCAGCACCAAAGCAAGCACACCAACCGCGAACTCCCCTTTCACCAGCATGGAGTACGTCTGATGCTGGGCATTGAACTCACTCCGAAGGGATTCTTTCTCACTGGCCATCGCGTCGAAATCGCCGATGCTGACCCGCATGGCGTTGATTTCCGGAAAGAGCTGGAAGGCGTTGTAGCTGGCCGTGGCAAGCATCACAACCGAGCAGAGCAGGACGATCCAATTCAGCACCCGTTTCCCACGGACAGCCATGTAGAGCGCGCCGGCCAGAACCACCACGCCGCAAACAACCTCCATCACCCCCAGCCGCGCCAGAATCGCGCTGTTGACCGCGCCGGCTTCCGTGCGGCCATCTAACATTCCCGGAGCGAACAGCACGCTTGCCACGCCAAGCCCAAAAAACAGGATGCTTCCCAGCCATATCCCCAGCGCAAGGATCATCAGGATATTCAGCAGATATTTCATTCGGTTGGCCAGCTTGGATATGAGCGTTATTTCAGCCGCTCGATGATTGCGCGGGTCATCTCGGTGGTTCCCACGCCCGATTCTTTGTTCAAATCCTTTGTCACGAAACGCCCTTCGGCAATAACATCGGCAAGAGCTTGCTCAATGTTTGCGGCGGCATCCGCGTGGCCAATGTGGCGCAGCAACATTGCCCCAGCAAGAAGCAGCGCGCCGGGGTTTGCAAGGTTCTTCCCTGCGATGTCCGGTGCCGAGCCATGCACCGCTTCGAAGATTGCAACATCGTGGCCGATATTGGCACCGGGCGCCAAGCCCAACCCGCCAACCAAGCCGCTGATAAGATCGGAAAGGATATCGCCAAACAGATTGGTTGTCACCATCACATCGAACTGGTGGGGGTTAATTACCAGCTGCATCGCCATGTTATCAACGATTTTATCGTCGCTGGCAATCTGCGGGAACTCGGCAGCAACCTCCCTCCCCACTTCCAGAAATGTTCCCGATGTAAACTTCAAGATGTTGGCCTTATGAACAATCGTCACCTTCTTGCGCCCGTGCTCCACAGCATATTGGAAGGCGGCGCGGATAATCCGGCGGCAACCTTCGCGGGTGACGATGGAGATAGATTCGGCAGCGTTCCGCTTGGCATCAATGTAATGCTCCACACCGGAGTACATTCCTTCGGTGTTTTCGCGGAACAGCACAAGGTCAATATCACTGTAGCGGCTGCTAACGCCCTTGAACGACTTGGCGGGGCGAAGATTGATGTAGAGGTCGAACTCCTTCCGCAGTGCCACATTAACGCTACGGAAACCACTGCCAACTGGGGTGGTCAGCGGCCCTTTCAGCCCAAGTTTTATATCACGGATCAGCTCCACCGTTGCCGCCGGAAGCGGGTCGCCAACGGATTCATAGGCTCCCAATCCAGCCGAGGCTTCAACCCATTGAATGGGAACGCCAGTGGCCTCGATAATCTGGATAGTGGATTCGGTGATGCTGGGGCCAATACCATCACCAGGAATAACAACAACACGGGTCATAAGCGGTTGGGCAAGCAGTATGTTAATGTGGATAGAGCCGATGGGCAGCACTCTGATCGGGGAATCCCTTGCACGAAAGAACTCCACTGGCGAACTTACCAATAGTTCCACATGGCAAACGATGACACCGTTCAGCCCTTGCGATATGTTACCGAACCGAGGTGCGTTTGCGGTCTGTTTCTTCCAAGTTTTCTTTCCAAAAAAAACTCCCATCACACAAAATGTGATGGGAGTTTAGATACCTGAGCGGGAAACGAGACTCGAACTCGCGACCCCAACCTTGGCAAGGTTGTGCTCTACCAACTGAGCTATTCCCGCGCTGCCCTTCCAAAAGGGAGTGCGAAAATAAGGCACTGAGCAGGGGATTGCAAGTGTGGTTTACAACTCCACATATTCCCCACTAGAAACAAGTGCGTATTTGGGGGGCATCCCCTATCTTGGGCGCACCCAATTTGAGTATCCTATCAACCAGCAATTCATGCGTAAACATCTCTGCACGGCTCTCCTGTTGGCAGCAGTATTTCAGCAATCGGCATTGGGGCAAGGGTTTGCCAACGCCAAGTATGCCAGCGAATTTTTATCGCTTGGCGTGGGGGCGCGCTCGGCAGCATTGGGTGGAGCCGGAACAGGGTTCACCGATGATGTCACGGCGGGGTACTTCAACCCTGCGGCATTGTCGTTGGTGAACTATCCACAGATCGCAATCTTCCACGAGTCGCGGTTTGGCGGGCTTTCCAACTACGACTACGCCGCCGCCACGCTCCCCATTGCCTTCAACCAAACCGTTGCGCTCAGCGCGTTCCGAATTGGCTACGGCGATGACATTAAGGACACACGCGGCGCGCTGATTGACCAAAACGGCAACGGCGTGATTGACGAAGAAGACCGACTTGATGAAACCAAAATCAAGTATGGCAGCGCGTCCGATTGGGCGTTCTTTGGTTCCTACTCACGGAAGATTGATGAGAAGCTATCGGTTGGCGGAAGCCTGAAAGTACTGCATCGGGCTGTGCTGGACAACACCGCCTGGGGCTTGGGGTTCGATATCGCTGCCAGCTACAAACCCGTTGAAAACCTTACCGTTGGCGCGGTGCTTGCCGATGCCACAAAGTCAATCCTGACGTGGGACACGGGAAATCAGGAGTTTATCGTTCCCGCGCTTCGCCTGGGTGGGGCATACTTGCTGAAGCTGCATGAAAACCATTCGGTGATGCCAGTGGTGGATGGAACGTTCCGATTTGAAGGCCGCCACGAAACTGCGCAAGCCGACTTGGGAGTCGCCAGCCTTGATGCTAAAGTTGGGCTTGAGTACTCGTTTAAAAACCGTTTCTACCTTCGCGGCGGGTTCAATGAAATTGAACAACTCAGCATCGGTGCGGGGATCCGGCTGCCCAAGCTGAACATTGATTATGCTTTCACGAACGCAGGAACAGAACTAAGCGGCTTTGGGGCCACCCACCGCATCTCGTTGATGCTTACTATAGAGGAAGCCAAATATCTGCGCCCAGCGGTTCCAGCAGTGGGCGAACCGCTCGATCACTAACATCGGTTGCACACGCCAGCACCGGGCCCACTGACCTTTGGTGCTGGCACATCGTTATCTTGCAGGCCAGCGGCCAGTAATCTCACAATCGTCATTAACCTACTCCAGATATGCACCTTGCTTCAGCCTACCTTCCGGCACTGATTGCCCGGATGATTCCAGCGGTGTTGATGCTCGGTTGGGCACTCCAACTTCAAGCACAGCTTCCGCAATCGCAAACCGACACCAGCCGGCGCTGGATGATGATGAACCTGAACCAGTCCAGCGGGCTTGAGAACGATCTTGAGGAGCCGCAGTCCATCTTCTTCAGCTCCCCACAAGTTGGCTACTACGACCAGAAGTACGGGACCACCAATGGCGGCCAAACTTGGACGCGGCTTCCCAACATCGTGCCGGTTCCCCACACAATGATGAACCCCACCTTCGGCATCAGCCCCAGCGGCTTCATCACAACCGATGGCGGAACAAATTGGGTTCCAATTCGCCCATCATTCACCGATTTTTCCAAGAACTACCGTGTGGTGGCGGCGCAAGCGTTCAGCCAGCAATCAATGGTGGTGCTTTACCGCTCGCATGAGGTTGATGGTGCAACCGGTGAGATCTACCCCGTTGGCCCCACGCGGCTTGCCTTCACGCTCAATGGCGGGAACGTGTGGAAGTTTGCCGACTCGGTCATCACCATCTCCGACCGATTGGAAGATTCCACATTTTTCGGTGAACTACCGATTCCAAACGGGCTTGCGCCAGTGTTCGCCAATGAGTGGTGGGGGCTTGGAGCCATGAGCGATTCCATCACAGCCAACGTTATCACCAATGCATATGGCCGGTTCAACAACCAGCTCACCAATTTCTACTACCTGCTGCAGCTGAACCTAAAAACGGGAAAGATCACCGCAACAAACCTGATGCCGATAGGGGATCAAGTTCCGCCGCTTTCTAGCTTGCCAGCAAACGTGCAATACATCAACCCCCAAGTACTCTACAGCTTTGCCTCGCGCCAGCCAAACACAGCGGTCAACTACTATCAACTCCGCTCAATCAACGGCGGGAAAAACTGGGACTCACTCCCCTCCCCCGACTGGTTGGATTACGGGACCTTCCGTTTTATCACCCCAACGCTTGGCGTGGCCTCGAACGGCATCACCACCGACGGCGGAATGAACTGGAAACGCTGGGCACACCCCTACGGCCAAACGCAATTCTACGCGCTGGACTCCGCCCACTACTACATCGCCGGAAGTTTCTCACTGTTCGCTTCCTCCAGCGATGCCGGCCACACATGGAAACGGAACGGAGCCGGAGCATTCCCCCGCGCGGTGGCGGCAAACCGTGGGACAGTGCTGATTGGCCGCGACTACCGCAGCCTTCTGTTCAGCACCGACACCGGAAAAACCTGGACCGATGCTGGCCTAACTGGCGGCATTCCCGGCGACGTTAGCGCGATTTGGGACATCGCTTTTGTGGATACCTCCAACGCCCACGCTTTCGCGCTTGCAACGTTCATCACCTACGATGCCGAAAGCTATTTGGGGATGTTGGAAACCGTTGATCGGGGAAAAACCTGGTTCCGTGGCCAACGCATCCCTGAGCTTGAGGGGACCGAAGCCTCGGCAGTGATGCAGTTCGTCTCCGATACCGATCCGGAGACTTCGGCGGAGGGAGCTTGGGGATTTATCGGAAGCATTTTTGGCCTGGTGGGGTCCAACGATGGAGGGCGGAACTTCACTTCTCGGAACTCTGGGCTCCCCTTCCGCGACATCGCCATGTACGATTCGGCAACCGGGGTTGCAGCATCGGGCGATGGTCTGTACAAAACAAGCAATGGGGGAAGCGACTGGACAAAAGAGCAAGCCTTCAATCCCAACCGCGATGAACCGATTGGCCTAACGGCCATTCCGAACGTGGCCACCGGCCAAGTCACATACAAGGTCATTCTTCCCGATCCCACCAAAGATTATCAGCAATGGGATATCGCCACAAAAAATGGAACCGGAGCTTGGAGCGTTGGCGCAATGACCGGCGCACCACGCCCGCTTGACCGCAGCGCGTACTGGTTTGGCCCCGACACAGTGTTTGCCGTGGGAAAAGGGGCTACTGTGCAATTTTCTTCGACCGGTGGGAACAGCTTCACGCTGCTGCGTGACTCTACCGCGCAGTTCAACAACGTTGGCGGGTGGGTTGTGATGGATGGCGACGGCAGAAACCTTTACATCGCCGGAACCGGAAACACCGCCGCACGCTGGGGGGTCTATGCCGAACCAGTGATAACATCGGTCCCTTCCACTGGCGTTGGGCGGCAGTACGCACGGCTTGCGGCCAACCCAGTCATCACCGGGCAAGCCCAGCTGATGCTTGCGGTTGACCAGCCTGAGGAGCTAACAGTAGAAGTGGTGGATATGCTTGGCAGCACACAACTGGCACAGCGGATGGCGATAGCTAATGCGGGCAATTTCACCCTTGTCATCAATCTTCGGGGGCTTTCCAGCGGGCAGTATTTGCTGCGGGTTTCGGGAAGCCGCGGCGTTCAGACGCTGCCGCTGATGGTGCTTCGGTGAGGTGGCCCCGAACATGTACACATCTGGCCTGCGTTGTACTCTACTCGGTACAGCGCAGGCCAGATTATTTGGCTCATCTGCCATAGCACTCCCCTCTCACTTCACCACAACAATCGCTTGCTGCGATTGCCAATCGCCACTTACCACACGGCAGTAGTACACTCCCGAACTCTCTCGGCTGGCATCCCACCACAGATGATGCTCGCCAGCTGGTAATTCTTGCTCTATCAACCGCTCCACCACCTCACCCCGGCTATCGCTGATCTCAACAATCGTCCAGCCGGATAAGCCCAGCACAAACCGAAACTCCGTCATCGGGTTGAACGGGTTTGGCACGTTCGGCAAGAGTGCGTAGCCGCTGCTGCCGACCTCCATCAACCGCAGGCTTAGGCCGCAGATGGAATCTACTTCTATCCGGCCTCCAATGCTCGATAACTCCAAGCAATCGCTTGGCTCCATGTTCGCAGCAAGCATGATCTCCGTTCCCAACGAGTCGCCGATGAAGCCGCTCATCCGCAGCCGCGCTACTTCACCCGATGCTGGTAGCACTCCCGCACCGC
>JADZEY010000019.1 GCA_020850315.1 Armatimonadota bacterium
TACGTCAACGTCTATCGCCGGGTCGTCAAGAACGATACGGGATGCCCCTCCTGTGTGTGCCGCTTCTACACTCGTATCGGCTATTTCCCCATCACTAAAGCTATGTATGTAGCAGCACCAGTTGTTGATGATAAAACATTCTTCAAAGACCTCACCTTCCCGATCAACTTAGAAGACACCACCCGAAGTGGTAGTCAACTCTGGAACCAAGACCTACCAGGGTTCAACGGGGAGGACACCACCTGCGACGCGCTGCTTGCTCGGCTAAAGGCTAACAACCACGTGGACTCCAACACCTTCCGTCGTTTCGGCGAAGCTGAAGGGAGCGATGTCTATTACGATATTCACACCACACGGCTTGTCCCAATCACCTTCCTAAAAGGGCGCGTTGCCAGCCATTACTTTGAATATCTGAACCAACCCTACCGCTTCAGTGCCGCGTACCGCCTTGATAGTTCTATTAACCACCACCTTGACCAGATGATGCAGGACACCACCATCTGGCCGTTGATGGCGTGGATGGGAACGATTGATGAACCCCATTTAGGGACCTTTCAACTTCACCGCATCCTTGCCTCAAAAATTCAACGCCGGATGCTCTACAACCACCCCACCGACCAATCCAAGTGGCGCGGCATCTGGGCCAACACCCTAGGCGGAACCGGAACCTTGCGGGTGTTAGCCGGAGACTTTGATAGCACTTCCCACAAACCGATGAGTGTGGTTATCACCCACTCCTATCCGATGTCCACTGCCTTACCGGCCTACTACGCCAACAAGGATAGCATGAACCCGGCAACCTTTGAGCAGTATTTCAACAAGTACCCCTACGACACGGTAGATGACAAGGGAAACCCTACCTCACTATCTGGCTACGGAGGAGCCACCCACTTCCCCAGCACACCAGAGGCTCACGCGCTCTATACAAAATATCTGGTAGGCGTTAATCCGGTAGATCATGGGAGTTGGTGCGACACCTCCGTTGGTGGGTTAATGATAAAAATGCGGGTAAACAAAGCCGATGTGATTGAATGCCAGTTCAAGTTCGAGCATTTGGGAAGGCCGAAAATCCCAGTGTATCAGAACATCCAAATGGCGGGATACCTCAAGTATAAGGAGGAGGGATTCCCTGGATTCGCCGGAAAATGGGATTTCCCCGGAGCGCAACAGCGAACGCCAGAACAAGTGACCGCACAAGGGTGGCTCACGCTAAACTGTGGAAGCCAGGGGATGATGGTCAGCGATATGCACACCACCGGGCCACACCTTGGGATTTTTACGAACTATGGAACCAATCCGCTGCTGCCGGAGAACCCCCGAATCCCTAACGATACACTGTATCATTATCGTATTAAGGATTACGACACGCTACGGCTTGACGATGTGCGTGAGTATTTACAGCGATCAGTAGATAGCATTCCAACGATCTATCTTGGGTATCGCCAGCGGTTCAACGCCATTCGGAAGATCACCTCGGCAATCAAGCGATTAGACACACTCTACACCAAACTCCAGTACAACCCTGCATGACAAATCAGCGTTGAGCGGTCGCAAGACCCGCCAAAGTCGAAGTTGGAAGGGTATCCATTCCGTGCAATGCCGTTGGTGGATACGGCCTACACGATTTTGGCTGATTCGGTTCGTCCAGATTCGTTAGGGAACTACACTAAGAAGTTGAACGGTGGGAACCCTGTGGTGGACTCGATTCACCACACCTATTTGGAGATCACCCACTTCATGTTCAAAAATCAACAGCGGAATGCAACAGGGGAACGAGTGCTGGTAGTAACAAACAAACGAACATGGCCAACCGATTGGGATCATAGCACGCCAGCAACCAAGTATTGGGATGGGAATTACGGACTTGGGCCCATTGATGTCCGCCTTCCAGTGCTTCGCTTGAAGAACACGACGGGCGTTGTTGCCGATAGCTTCATCGTTGAACGGGTTGGTGAATCCTACGCTTGGCGCGACACCGGAGCATTTGGACAAGACTTGCAATTGCAATGGTTGGAGCCGGGTTGGGGAGCAATGTACCGCATTACCCCGCTGGCTTCCGGCGTGAGCGGTTATGGAACCAGTTTTAGTAATGCTGTGCGAAGCCTGAACACTTCCTCCCCGTCAACAAATAGTACGCGCTATCTCACCTACGAACGTGATTCAGTGGTGTACCTCCGTGCTCTCAGTTCCGGAGGAAAGTGGGGCAAAGAGTTTATGATCTCCGATGCTGCCGACCTTGATTCCACCAGCAGCAAACGCAATGGCTACAACCTCTTCCCTGCATTAGCAACATCGTACAACGGGTATTCTCTGATGGTTGTTTGGGAGCATCACGATTCTGTCAGCGGCAACGCTACCGTCGAAGCCTGCTACCTTGATACCCTCCTTCGTGCTTCCGATACGCTTCTTCCTGATACCACACGTATGCCGCTGTCGCTACCGAGAACTCTTACGGCCAACTGGATGCGGCTTGCACCTTCCATTGTCGGGATTGACAGCGGGTACGTTGTGTCGTGGTCGCGCCTGCCGTTGAAAGGCATTGAAATGGTTGCCGTTCGCGATACTGCTAGCCCTTCGCGAGCTATCCATGTTTCCTTGCCCTTGAAGATTATTGCCGAACAGATAGATGTTGGCTTTGCTCCCGATACCAACGCTTGGCATTCCACCCTTGCCTATGTTCCTACTCGCACCAATCAAGTTGCCATTTCCACCTCCGAAGGTGCCGGCCCTTACTCAACGCTTGCCGTCTGGAATGTTGCTCACTTGGCCTATCAACAAGGCATCCCCGACGTGGACCCAACCTCCTTCATTTTCTACAACAAGGTTGGCGCGCTCTTCCCATCAGGGCAACGCCCCGTCACCACCGCCTGGCGAACCGAACACGTCACGAAAGACCTTCCTGGCTGCCGTTTCTTGCACCCCTGCATTGCCGCCGATTCGGCACGGATTGGCGTTGCTTTTGAGAATCACCGCTCGGGTTATCGCCTTGCAACATTGCGGTTTCGTGATAGCCTGAACGGTGCGGCCATGCGGTGGGGCTTGCAATGGAAAACGCCAACCTACTCCTGGGGATGGGATTACCTTGCCGATTGGAAACGGTTCTCGGTGATCCAGCAATACTACGAACGCCCATCACTCACGCAGTTCCCAGCCATTGATCGCAACGACCTTCTGCCAGATAGCGGCGGCCAACTGCAAGGCGGGCTGACGTGGATGTGGACGAATCCGCCGACCTCTGCTTCCGGGAAATCCTTGTTGAAACTCTATCGCTACGGCTGGACAAAACCGGGCGAACCCGGCCCCGGGCAGTACCCCACCATGACGCTCTCACCCTATGTTGAAGCATCGCCCTGGGAGAACTCCAGCCTCCTGTATCGCCACGACACCACGCGGCGGTTCCTTCGTGCGGGGCGGCGATACTATCCGGCGTTTGTGCTGAACACCCCGACCGAGAAAAGCCAACTGTTCCAGAACTCCGCAACGCGCAACCGGATATACAGCTACGGGATACTGATGCGGAATATTGACGCGTTAGGAATCAACGAATGTGGGATCAAGATTGGTGGTGGGTTTCACCATGACTTCACCGCAACGCCACCAGCCCCGCCGAACACTCCGCAGCCCCCCAAAACGCCAGGGTTGCCACCAACATTTTTTGGAGCCGAGGCGAAGCTGGATACGACCGTTGAGCATATTGCCACGGTGACCCGCAGTGGAGTCTTCACCGCCGACACGGGAAGCGTGACGATTGGGCGAACGATTGTTGGCAGCAGCGATGGAGTAAGTTGGCTGAACAGCTTCGCATACGACACAGCACGCAACAGCCCGGCGGATGTGTGGATGATGACAGAGCTTGTGCGGGTGAGCGATTCATCGGTAGTGTGGCGTGGCGACACAGTAACAGCCCGGCAGATTGGAGACACGACGTTGGATGAAGCAGTGGAAATCCCCGTCGGGAGTGTTGTCTCGCCTGGGACAGCGGTGTTTGTGCGGATGCGGATGGAGGTGAGCGCGACGATTGATGACTACAGCTTCGATGCGGGGTTCCACAACGCCGAGCAATACGACACAGCAGGAGGCTTGGGGAAGAGCGTGCGGATACGGCGAGCGTTTCAGCGCGAAGCGACAAGGGGCGCGGAGGGATCACGGATGCAGGTGGAGGTGCGCCCGAACCCAACCGGAGAACGCGCGGAGGTACTGCTGCGGGCGCGCGAAGAAGGGGCAGTGCAGCTGAGGCTCTACACGATGCTTGGCCAGCAAGTCAGGGAACTCCAATCGGCGGAGGCTGCTGCTGCTGGCGAGTACCTCCAGCCAATCAACTTGGGCGGCCTTCCCTCCGGCATCTACCTTCTGGTGGCCCAGCAAGGGGATCACAAGGCTTCGGTGAAGGTGACGGTGGGGGGGAGGTAGCGCAGTTGTGGGAATTTCGGGGCAGGGTGAGTTACTCACACTGCCCCCGAGCTATCCTTGCTTCCCTGCGGTGCTGGTAGGCTCTACCTCCCCCCAACCGCTCCCGTTTTTATTGCCTCATCTTTGATCTCTAACAAATACGCCAACGCAGCATCATACTCGTTCGGGATGCGCCCTTCAAGGATTGCGTCCTCAATCGCGGTCTTCAAAATGCCCACCATCTTCGATGGCTCAATGCCGCAGATCTCCATGATCTCCTCGCCACGCACCGGCGATTGAAACGCCCGCAGACGATCCTTCTCACGCACCTCTTGGATGCGCTCGATCACCACGTCATAATTCTTCAGATATTTCTTCACCCGCTGCGGGTCTTTGCTGGTGATGTCGGCGCGGCACAGGATGAACAGATCATCCAAGTCATCCCCGGCATCAACAATCAATCGCCGGATGGCGGAATCGGTGACACCGTCATCCACCAATGCCATTGGGCGGTGATGCAGCCGCACTAATTTTTCCACATACTCCTTCTGCTTCATCGGCAGCTTCATCCGCCGGAAAATCCGCTCCTGCCAGCGCGCACCAATCTCCTCGTGTCCGTGGAAACTCCATCCAATCCCCTCGCGGAATTTTTTGGTTTTCGGCTTGGCAACATCGTGCATCAACGCGGCAAAACGGAGCCAGAGGTTGGGGCTGACGGCGGCGGCGTTATCCACCACTTTCAGCGTGTGCCAGAAGACGTTTTTGTGGGCGTAGCGGATTCCGCCAACGTTCATTAGGTCAACCCCCTCCAGTCGGTGAACTTCGGGGAACACAAGCTCCAGCAATCCGGTTTTCAACAGAATTGCAAGGCCGATGCTTGGCTGATCCGCTTGCA